>JAUWBY010000373.1 GCA_030609605.1 Candidatus Eiseniibacteriota bacterium | reverse complement strand
GAGGTCGGTGACGAGAGGTTGATCACCCCGCACAGCACCGGGTGGGTCTTCTGCTTCCTGCTCGACGAGACCGTTGATGCGATGGGCAATAATTCCGGCTCGATGCTTCTGAGCTTCGAGGAAGAGACGGCCGTAGAGGAGTCGAGCTGGGGCAGTGTGAAGGCGATGTACCGCTAGTTGCACCCCAGCACGCGTGGCATGCACACGACTGCGCTGATCGACACAGCAAGAGGGGCCTGCCGGCATGGGCGGGCCCCTCTTCTTGTTCCTTCCAGTGGATTCAACACCCTCCATCCTGACGAAGACCGCAGGATCAGCGGAGGAGCACCACCTTGTGGCAATCCTTCCGTGGGCCGGCCTCCAGACGGATGAAGTAGATGCCGCTCGCTACGGCGTGCCCCCGGCTGTCTCTGCCGTCCCAGGCGAACACGTGGTTGCCTGCCGGGATCTCACCATCGTGCACTGTTCTCACGAGACGACCCGAGGGGCTGTAGATCCTGAGCCGGACCGGACCCTTTTCCGGGAGCGCGAGACGCATCGTCGTAGCTTGGCTGAATGGGTTCGGGAAACATGGCCGGAACCGGAAAATCGAGGGGAGCGGATCGCCTTGCACTCCTGTCGCCGAGAGGTCCACGTGGAGATCGTGGCGAAGCACTGCATTGTACGAACCCTCACCGGCCGTCACGTCGATCCACAGTGTGAGTACCGTATCATCCATCGCATCGGAGATCTCGATCGTGAATGGATCGTACGCGCTGCTCTCGGAGTCTCCTACCCCGATATCGGGAGAGCTTCCGCCAGCGTCGATGATAGTCACGAGCGCTTCATCCGACGAGAGCGCCAGCGTCACTCCGGTTGCTGCAGTCTGCCCGCTGTTGGTCAGTGTCACGGACAGGGTCAGGGTCTCCCCGGGGCCTGCCTGTCCGTTTCCATCACCCAGGACTGCGTCGTCGAGCACCACGTTTGTCAGCACGAGCCAGGGGAGGTTCGGCTCATCCGGTGTTGTTGTTGTGTATAGAATCGCGGTGCCGTCGACCAGCGGGGTAGCATGGCCGTCGTAAGCGCCGTCGAAGAGGTACTCGAGCCCGTCGCTCTCATCCGGGTTCTCAATTCCGACCGTGCACCCGGTAGGATCGGCCACTACCTCGTACTGGACCAGGATCATGCCGTCGTCGGTGGGCGTCGGGTACTCGGACTCCTTCAGAAAGATGAACTGGAACGTCTCGGTGTTGGACGTTCCGTAGTGGGGCACCTCGTCGAACTGGATGATGAACCTGCTGTTGGAAGCATCGTACCACTTGTAGATATCGCCTCCGGCTGACGGGTCAAGGTCGTCCCAGAGACCGGCGATCATGTTCTCGGGCCCGTCAACATTGGGAATGCCCGAGTTGTGGCCGAACCGATGGTCCTCGATACCCATCGAGATGAACCCGTTTGAGCAGACCGACATCCTCATGTAATGGGTGCCGTAGTGTTGGAAACCGAACGGCATGTTCACGGTTGTTATCACATCGTCCTCATCCGTGATCTCTGCGATGAGGCTTCCGGGACCGGGCGGCGCGATGTCGAACCAGTCGAACGACGGCGCCCCACCGTAGGTTAGGTCGCCGGAGTCGAAGGCGTAGTAGCCGTAGCTGTCGGGGCCGGTCACAAGAGACGCCGTCGGCCCCGAGATGACGAGATCGAAATCTACAGTCTCGGCATACGCGTACGAGTGGCCTTGGCCTCCGAGAAGAAGTCTGAGAGCCACGTTC
>JAUWBY010000150.1 GCA_030609605.1 Candidatus Eiseniibacteriota bacterium | reverse complement strand
AGATCAGCGTGGCACGCTCCATGCTTCTAGACAAATGACTACAAGTGAATACGGGAATCGCGTTCCCTGAGGTGTACGTGAGCAGTCGCCAGGTCGTGGGCTGATCCCCAAACCAGAGAATGAGTCGTACGCCACCTGTATGCACGTTACTTCGGGGAACGCAGATCAACAGCGGCCCTCTCCATTTCACGGAGGGGGCCGCAACTTGTTCACGGCCTTTCGGTTGACACGTCATCCTCCCTCTGCTAAACTGCGCCCGACTTCGGTCCATTGTCGAGCCGCCACGTGTAGACATGTTCGTTTCAGGTCCCAGCAGGCTCGATGCAGGGAGGGAGTTTGGGCGAGATCGAGAGGATTGCAGAAGAGGTCATCCGCAGACTGGGCGCATCCAGACCGACTCCGGCACCGACTGCGACCCGGACCACGGCTACGGCCACAATCCCCGTTTCGGTTTCGGCAAGGCATATACATGTCTCGCGAGGCGTGCTGGACAGGTTGTACGGTGAGGGGTTCAAGCTCACCCCGCTGACGGATCTGGGGCAACCGGGCGAATTCGCCTCGGGTCAGACCGTCACGCTGGTTGGGCAATCCATGCGAGCAATCGAGCACGTTCGTGTCCTGGGACCAGTGCGCACGTACACCCAGGTCGAGATCTCAGGCACCGACGCCGTCAGACTGGGGATTGAACCACCGATACGCCGGTCCGGCGACCTCGCCGGAAGCGAGCCGATCACACTGGTAGGACCAGTTGGGACGGTTCGCCTCAGCGAGGGAACGATCCGAGCAATGCGCCACATTCATATGACCGAGCGCGACGCGCAGATCCACAGGGTGAAAAACGAGGATCTTGTCAGAATCCGCTTCTCGGGACCCGCCGCGCTAGTGCTTGAGAACGTCCTGATCCGTGTCTCGAAGAGCGCACTTCTCGAGCTTCATCTTGACACCGACAACGCCAATGCGGCTGACGTAAGGCCGCCAATGACCGTGGAGATCCTCCATTCCTGAACGGCGGGGATCCTGTTAGGAGGTGAAACGATTGCCGGGACTTGCACTTGGAATGGTTGAGACCAAAGGAGTCGTAGGACTCATCGAGGCCGCCGATGCGATGGTCAAGACCGCCAATGTCACGCTGACGAAGTATGAGAGAATCGGCGGCGGGTACGTCACCGCTATCGTCAGAGGCGATGTCGGAGCCGTCAAGGCTGCGGTCGCCGCAGGGGCTGCGGCTGCCGGTCGGGTTGGTGAACTTGTCTCCTATCATGTCATACCGGCACCTCACGAGATGCTGGAGAAGACGATGTTGTAGTATTGCAGCGTTCGCTGATCCCGGCGGAAGCTGAGTGTCCACATGCGGCAAGCACGATTCAGCAGTGATCTGACCTGTTCGCGGGAGGGTGAAATGGGCGAAGCCCTCGGAATGATCGAGACCAGAGGTTTTGTCGGAATGGTTGAGGCATCCGATGCCATGGTGAAGGCAGCTAGGGTGAGACTCGTCGGCTATGAGAAGGTTGGCGGGGGATATGTCGCGGCCATCGTACGTGGCGACGTCGCGGCAGTGCGCGCGGCAGTGGATGCCGGAATGGCAGCTGCCAGCAAGGTGGGCGAGCTCGTCTCGACTCACGTCATACCGCAGCCACACGCGAGTCTTGAGGATGCGCTGCCCATCGGCAAGACGGTGAAGTCGCGCTCGAAGTAGGTTCTACGAGTGTTTGAGGAAGCGAGTGACCCGGCTTTGGACGAGTGGCCCCGACGCGGTCGGAGGCTACTGTCCTCTTTAATGTGTGGGTTCACGGACGGCAGAGGTGAATCATGAATCTTGGCAAGGTCGTCGGGACAATCGTCGCGAGCCAGAAGGATGACAAGCTCACGGGCACGAAGCTGCAGATCGTGAGGCAGCTTGAACTGGATGGCAGCGAGACAGGAGCCTTTGTCATAGCAATCGATGCGGTCGGGGCAGGGGAGGGAGAAGTAGTCCTCTATGCGAGCGGAAGCTCGGCCCGGCAGACCGCAGTGACAAAGGACAGACCTGCCGATGCCGTCATCATGGCCATTGTGGATTCCATCGAAGTCGGTGGGAAGCTCCTGTACGAGAAGTAGCGGAATATCAGCCGACGGGGGCCGCGTCACCCCGGGTATTCGTTGTCCGAAGCGTCCCCTCTCACACCGGCCAGGACCTCTAGAGAATCGGCAAATGCATGGCGAACGAAGAGCTTGCCATCAGGACGATAGTCGAACGCGTCGTCGGTGAATTGGTGTCCAGTGGAGAAACCGCAGGGCGGCAGGCACCGCCGCCTTTCGACGGTCGCGGCATCCTCGAGACAATGGATGATGCCGTCCAGGCGGCCTGCACCAGCCAGCGCGAGCTCATCGAGAGTTCCCTTGAGCTCCGCAAGAGCATCGTTCGGGCGATGCGCGCAGCTGCCCTCGAAAACGCCCGTCCGCTGGCGGAACTGGCGGTAGAAGAGACTGGGCTGGGTCGCGTCGAAGACAAGGTGCAGAAAAATGTCCTCGTCGCGGAGCGCACCCCAGGCACAGAGGATCTGAGGCCCGTGGCCTTTTCAGGAGATCACGGGCTCACTCTTGTGGAGCGCGCACCGTATGGCGTGATAGGCTCTATCACACCGTCGACCAATCCGTCCGAGACAATCATCAACAACGCAATAGGGATGGTTGCCGGCGGCAACACGGTCGTCTTCAATCCGCACCCGGGAGCACGTGTCGTCTCCCTTACCACCATCGATATCCTGAATCGTTCAATCAGCGAGGCCGGTGGTCCTCGAGCGCTTCTGTATGCGGTCAGCGAGCCTTCCATAGAGACGGCACAGTCACTCATGCAGCACTCCGACGTGGGACTTCTGGTCGTAACTGGAGGACCCGCGGTAGTCAGGGCAGCGATGGAGAGCGGGAAGAAGGTGATTGCAGCAGGGCCGGGAAATCCTCCCGTTGTGGTTGACGAGACAGCGGATGTCGATCGAGCAGCTCGGGACATCATTGCCGGAGCAAGCTTCGATAACAACATCGTCTGTATCGCAGAGAAGGAGATAATCGCCGTTCGCGACGTGGCTGACGAGCTTCGTGCGGCACTCACCGCGGCCGGAGCGGTTGAACTCAAGGGACAGGCGGTCGAGCGGCTCACGCAAGCCGTTCTTGAGGAGAACCGCGGCGCGGAGGGAAGTTCGCTCTTGAAACGGCACCTCATAGGCAGGAACGTGGACGCAATCCTCGCGGAGGCGGGCCTGTCCTGTCCATCGGGAACAAGACTGGCCTTCTTCGTAACCGACATAGATCATCCGCTTGTCTGGACGGAACAGATGATGCCGGTCATCCCGATGGTGATCGTGGAGAGCGCTCTCGAAGCGATAGAACTCGCGAAGCGTGTCGAGCGGGGAAATCGCCACACTGCAGTCATGCACTCGAAGAACATTGAGCACCTCTCTCGCATGGCGAGAGCAATGGACTGCTCGATCTTTGTGAAGAACGGGCCTTCATTCGCGGGCTTGGGGTTTGGTGGAGAGGGTTTCACCACGTTCACCATAGCCAGTCCAACAGGAGAGGGGCTGACCTCCGCCAGGACGTTCACGCGCGAGCGACGCTGCACGCTCGTCGACTGTTTCAGGATCGTCTAGCGTGTCAACTGCCACTGCCATAGAGAAGGCGGGCGTCGTAGGGGCAGGAGGATCGGGCTTCCCCACGCACGTCAAGGCGGCCGGGCGCGCCGACACGATGATTGCAAATGGGGCCGAATGCGAGCCGCTTCTCCGCTCGGACGAAGCCATGATGAAGGCCGCTCCCGAACGCGTGCTGAGGGGACTGGCCCTCATGCGGGATTCGCTTGGCGCCTCCCGTGCGGTGATAGCCCTCAAGCGTGAGAACGTCGAGGCTGGAGATGCACTGACAGCGACGCTCGATCGTTTCCCGGGCGTCGAGCTTGAGCTTCTCGATGACGTCTACCCGGCGGGGGACGAGTATCTCCTGGTCTACGAACTGACGGGTCGCGTCATTCCCGAAGGGGGCATTCCGCTCGATATCGGCGTCGTTGTGAACAATGTGACAACATTGGCCAATGTGGCGAGCGCCGTGGAGGGACGTCCCGTAACCAGACGCCTGATCTCGGTGCAGGGCGCAGTCAAGAGCCCCGCCACCTTCGAGGTCCCCATAGGTGTCTCGATCGGAGAGCTCGTTGCCGCAGCCGGTGGGGCGACGGTAGAGAACCCGGCCGTGATCGTCGGCGGGCCCATGATGGGACGCCTTGCAGATCAGCTGTCGGAGCCGGTCACAAAGACAGTCGGCGGAATCATTGTACTTCCCAGCGAGCATCCCTTGATCACATCGCGCGTTTCGACGGAAGCGCATGTGCTCAGGGTGGCCAGAGCAGCGTGCTGCCAATGCATGGCCTGCACGGAGCTCTGTCCGCGCGCGCTTCTCGGACACGAACTCGCCCCTCACAGAACCGTGCGGGCGATACAGTACTCGACACTCGAGATTGACCATCCGCACATCACGTCGGCGTATCTTTGCTGCGAGTGCGGCATGTGTGAACTCTTCGCCTGTCCTCTGGGGATACAGCCGAGGCGGATTCTGGCAGACCTCAAGGCGGAGCTGTCACGGAGGGGAATCAAGAACCCTCATACGAGAACACAGCTCGGCCCCGATGACGTGAGGGAGTACAGACAGATCCCTTCGAAGCGACTGGTTCAGCGTCTGGGACTATCAGACTATGACGGCCAGGCGCCGGTCGAGGACTGGACGTCCGAGGTCCGACAGGTCGTGTTGCTCATGAGTCAACACGTCGGCAAACCTGCCTGCCCGGCAGTCGAGGTAGGACAGCGCGTACTGGAAGGCGACGTGGTAGGGGAGATCCAGCCCGGATGCATGGGCGCCCGCGTGCACGCCAGTATCGCGGGGAAGGTGACTTCGGTGACCCCTGCCGAGATCATCATTGAGTCAGAGAGCCGGCAAGGACGGTAGATCCCGGCAGGCCGGTTTGTCACACTCGGGAAGCCGAGTATGGGAGGAGCGACATTGAGGGAGGCCATAGCCCTCATAGAGACGATAAGCGTCGCTGTCGGCATACGAATTGCCGATGAGATGGCCAAGGCTGCGCCCATTGAGATTCTGGATGCCACAGCCATCTGCCCGGGAAAGTACATGGTCCTGGTGGCGGGTGATGTGTCGGCGGTAGAGGCGTCGCTGAGCCGGGGTGTCGAGATCGGGGGAGACGTGGTCGTGGACACGCTCTTCATCCCGCACGTTCATCCCGATGTCTTCCCGGCAATACTTGGAGCCACAAAAGTAACTGAGCCCAACGCGCTGGGTGTTGTCGAAACTTTCACGGCAGCAGCCTCGATTCTGGCAGCTGATGCCGCCGCCAAGGCCGCCCACGTTGGACTCATAGAGATCCGCTTGGCAAAAGGGCTGGGCGGTAAGGGGTTCTTCTGCATGACGGGCGACATCCACCAAGTCGAAGCCGCCACGGAGGCAGCGCTTGCCCTTCTCAAGAAGAGCGGAAACCTGGTGCGAAGCGTGGTGATCCCACGCCCCAACGCAGATCTCTGGTCCAAGGTGTTCTAGGGAGTGTATTCTGCATCTGGCAAGAGTCATAGGTAGTGTCTGGGCCACGGCAAAGGTGGACACCCTTGAGGGATATCGCCTGCTCGTAGTCCAGCCACTCACACACGATCTCGCCGAGCGTGGAAGCCCACTGATCGCAGTCGACACTGTTTCGGCTGCTACGGGACAACTGGTCTACTTCGTC
>JAUWBY010000177.1 GCA_030609605.1 Candidatus Eiseniibacteriota bacterium | reverse complement strand
ATCGGAATCCACGCGAGATAGTTGTTCAGGTACGCGCCTATGCCAAGAAGAGGAAGTGCGATGGCAAGGGCACGTGGGGCAACCTCTTTAGTCACGGGGCACCATCTCTCGGCCAAGGACGCGGAGAACGCCAATCAGGCCGCCGAGAATCCCAAGACCCAGCACGAGGAGCTTCCGGCGAGGTGCGTAGCGCGAGAACGGTGCCCACGGTGGATCCTCAACCATGAATGCGTAGTCGGTCTGTGATCGCGCGAACGCCAGACGTTGCGCTTCCTTCTCAAGGAGAACGCTCAGGGCATCGTGGACCTCACTCTGCATCTCGTTCTCGAGTTCGTCGCTGAGGCACTCCACGTTCCAAGTGTGCCGCTCGATAGCCTCGCTCCGAAGAAGCCAGTTAGCCCTTCTGACAAGTTCCCCAGCCCAGTACGCTGCCCGCTCAGGAGACTTGCCGCGAGCTCTGAACGTCACAAAGCCAGACTTCGGATCCACACGAAGACTCGTAAGGCCGTTCAACGAACTCATGGCAGCTTCCGGATCAACCGCCCGCTTTTTGTCCGAGCGCTGTGTGAGCCGCAGTCTCACGCCTGGCGCTTCATTGAGAAAGTTGGTCTCGCGAGCGATCATCGTGGCGAACCGGGCACTCCCAAACACACTCAGAAACTCTGCTCCCGGAGTCCGCGCTTCGAGCGAACCCGTGAAGAACGAGGATATGGGGATTTGGCGTTGCCTGTACTCATCGTCGAACGACCGCGTCTGTATCTCAAGACGTACGCGACCTTCCCACGCGGAAGGCAGAGTGAAAGCCAGGATGATTCCGATGATGCCGAACAGAAGGCCCGGGATGATGACCGTGAACCTTCCTCGCCAGACGATCTCAGCGATTCTTCGCGGGGGAATCTCACCCAGTGACGTGAGCACCCGGGCCGCCATCTAGAATATCCCCACTGTGTGAGCACTGGCAGCAGCCAGTCCGATCTGATAAAGCACCTGGCTCAGGTCGAGCATGAACTGCATGCCGATGAACCGCTCGAGCTTCTCGGGAACGATAATGACATCTCCGGGCTTAACGCGACTCCGGCGCGACTTCTGGACGGAACCATCCGCCTTGACAATGTACATATTGCCGCCGTCCCCGAACCGCGTCGTCCCACCCGCGAGCTTGACGTAGTGGCTGGCTCGCTTCCCTTCTTCGTACTGGAATGCAGTCTGGTTGTTGACCTGCCCCATTACCATCACGAAATCAGGCCGCTTCGGGACGTGCAGTCGGTCCCCATCCTCGAGCACGATGTCATACTGTGTGTGAGCGAGCCTCTCGGCTGTGTCGAGGCTGACAACGAGACGCCCGCTCGCCTTGGCGTTCCGAAGCTCCGTGAGAAGCTGATTCCCTGTCTCGAGAGCCACCTGCCGCCGAGCCATGTCGGTGTTGCTCGTGCTCCTCGGGTTCGACACCGAGAGCCGCGCGAGATCGGCCTCAAGCATGTCGGCCATGCGATCGAGCTGCTCGGCCTGGATGCCGTGCACCTGCTCCCGGGCAAAGACGGCCGCTGGAAGATATGCCTCGTCGAGGAACCCGCCGAAGCGTTGGATGACGCGGCTCAAGCACTCACCCTCTTCAATAGGATAGCTTCCCGGAAACGCGACCTCTCCGGTCACGTGGACGGCCTCGTCATCCCGCCAGTTCGTGATGCGTCTGATGTGCAGCCGGTCATAGGATCTGAGCAGGATATCCGCGTCATCGGACCCCGCGAGTACGGACTCGAGATCCAGGACAACGTGGTGCAGCTCCCGCCGCTTGCCATCGACAACCTCATAGCGCGTGAGCTCCGCTTCGCGATGGTACGCGCTCTCCTTGAGATTACCGCCTGCGAAGACAAGGTCGCTGACCCGCATTCCCTCGAAGAACGGGTAGCTTCCTGCGTGGTTCACGTCTCCCAGGATCTTAACGACATCCCGACTGCGGAACTCCCAGATGGAATGAACGACCAGCTCATCCATGTCGGCGAGCTCGATATTCTCAGGACCGTCGTCGAGAACGCGCTCCAGATCCACTTCGAGTTTCGTGACGCTGAGATCGCTCGGGTCGGTGCGAAGGAGTTCCGTCTGCTCGAGCCACGCATCGCGCGTCAGACCGCCCGCGGCGAGAAGGAGATCAAGAACCGTCATATCCTTCTTGTATGCGTACCTCCCGGGCGACCGCACCTCTCCGCGCGTGATGACATACGGCACGTCACGGAAGTGGGCCCGGTGAAACACGTAGACCTTGTCGCGCGCTCTGAGTTCGAGGTTGGCGACTGGATCCTCCTTGATGAGAGCATTCTCAAGACTGAAGCTGATGTACTCCGGCTCACGGCTAAGCTCGTTCTCCCGCTCGATGAGCCCGTACCGGAAGTAGGTCTCGGGCAGCAGCTCCTCAGGCGAAGAAATCAGATCCAGGATGGTCATGCCGGAGAAGAACTGGCGTGTGCCCGGTCTGAGAACGTTGCCACGAAGGAAGACGACTGCCTCCTCGCGGTCAAGCACCGGGTAGATCTTGAGAAGGTCTCCCGCCTGCAGGGTCCATTCCTCAGCTCCCTGGAGACTCATGTCGTAGGTGACGCGCCGGTCGTCCTCCACCCTCTCCAGCTGAACAAGCCCTGAGTAGGCGTGCGGTCGAAGTCCTCCCGCGAGCTCTATGAGCTCCCGCGCTGTCATGGTCCCTTTCAGTTCGTAGATCGCTGGACGCAGAACCTGGCCGGCGACGCCGACAAGAGGTCCAACGGAAGGAACGAAGATAACATCTCCTGGCATCAGACGTGCGTCGCCCAACGTATCGCCACGAAGTAGCAGATCGTAGAGGTCGAGCTCGCTGATTGTCTGTCCGTCTCGCTTGAGCTGGACCCGTCTCAAGCTCCCGACCTTCTTTACTCCGCCGCATGTCAGCAGAGCGTTAGTCATCGTCGAGAGCCCACTCACAGTGTAGCTTCCCGGCTGTGACACGTCACCGAGCGCGAAGATCCGTATCGACCTCAGGCGACCCATTGTGATGCTGGCCTCGACACCAATCATGCGCTCCTGTACCTCACGCACCACATACTCCAGGAGAACGTCGAAGGTCAGGCCTGCCACGTTCAACGGCCCGATGTCCGGAAGGTGAATCTGCCCATCTCGGTCGACGATCAGTATCAACGAGAGATTCCGCTTCCCGTAGAGCTGGAGTCTGATCTCGTCGCCGGGGCCGATGACGTAGTCCGGACCCACAGGAATATCAGTGGCCGGAGCGAAGGTCGACGGAGCGCCGGCGAAGAGCTCGTATCCAAACTGCTCGATCTTACGGTCCACCGTCAGCGGTCTCGATTCCTCGACGAACCCCAGGAACGCCTCCCTGATAAACTGGGCATCCTTGGGAATCGCCTCCACTGGTATAGGTTGCAGCACGAGGTCGACCTCGTCCTCTCCGCTCTGAGCAAGTTCCTTCTCGGTCAGGCTCCTCGGAAGCTCGCGAGGCGCGACCGTCTCGGGCGTACTGACATCCTTCTCGGTGACCAGTGACGCCTCAACCGGAGTCCTTCCTAGAGACTCCAGGAGTCTCTCCCTCTCTGCCGGACTTAATTGATCCAGTGCCTCGAAATCGGCCTGAGTCGGTGTCTGGCCCCACGCGTCAGCGTTCGCAAGTAGTACGAGCGCCGCGAAGATGACCAGCGACCGGCTCATCCAGCGTCGGCCTCTCATCTTGGCTGGTCGCATCATGTGTCTCTTTCTCTCCTTAATCGGAATACGAGTCGTCAAAGTGCGACGCATGACGTGCGGCAACATCCTCTGCGACTAGCTCACCCCAAGTCAAGAGCGCAACTCTGATCTGGCCGCACCGACCAGCTTCGTCCTCGGTGCCTGCCCGCGGGGATGCCAGACGGGAAGTATCCTCCTGGCTCTCGCGCTCCGTCTGGTCTCCACAAGCAGCGTCCCAATCGGGCCGAGACAGCAAAGACCATACGAGAGATACGGGGCGATCCATGTAGGCGCGCACTGTATGGCGCGTCGGAACTCCTGCCGTGCCCTCGTGAGTTCTCCAGCGTCACGGTAGTACCGCGCTAGCCTGTGGTGATTCCGGGCCGTGCGCAGCGGCACGAATTCCGTTAGGAAGGGGGCGCGCTCGACCGCCTTCTCGACGATCCGGGGCGCGTCCGACATGAGCCTAAGCTTGTCGGCAGAGAAGTTGCTCTCGTGCATCCTGTGGATGGCAAGAGGTTCATCAATATAGGACATCCGGCACTTCTCAGCGAGCCGAAGACAGATATCGAAGTCGTCCTCGCCACCCTTGATCGTCTCGTCAAACAACCCGACCTCGAAGAGGCGCTGCTTTCGGACCGTGACTGTAATAAGCGTAACAAAGTTGTGCACGAAGAGTTCTCTCAGTACCGTCGCGTGGTCCAACCTCTCGATGTTAGACGGAACATAACCGTGCTGCGCCAAGTAGCGACGCCCCTGACTCGGGTTCTCCACCACAACGTCAGAAAACACGAGGTCGACCCCTCTCGACTCATCGAGAAGAATAGGAAGCTGCATGGACAGTTTGTGTGGAAGCCAAACATCATCCTGATCGAGAAACGCAACGTACTCGCTCGACGCGGCGCGAACTCCCGTATTCCGTGCAGCCGCAATCCCCCTGTTCTGCTGATGCCGCTCTAATCGAACGACGCCGGTCGACTCGTATACCGATACGATGTCGTCACACGGCTCAGACGACCCATCGTCGACAACGATGATCTCAACCGGCGAACAGAGCTGCACGAGCACGCTTTCGATCGCGTCTGAGAGAAAGCGACGACCGTTGTAGTATGGAATGACAACCGAAACGAGCGTGCGATCCTGAGCCCGGGCTCGCATGGGCGTGACCTCCTCCCGTGAGTTCGATATGGCGCCAATACGATACCATCGAAGCTCTGGTCGGTCAAGCCGCCCTATCAACCAGTGTGTAAGCTAAGCGTAAATGTCCTCTCTAACTGCAAAGCTAAAATGTCCTCTCCGGCTGCGGTGGTATAATGCGCCCCAAGGAGGGGTGCACATGAGAGGGGACATCATTTTGAGTCAAGAAGAGGCCCACAGGGCCAGG
>JAUWBY010000287.1 GCA_030609605.1 Candidatus Eiseniibacteriota bacterium | reverse complement strand
CTCTACGCCTCTGGAGTAGACAGGGATTCCCTTGAGAAGCGCCAGCGTCGCAGGCGCCGGCACGGGGAGTGTGCCGTGTGCGCATTCCACAAATCCGGTCCCGACGTGTATCTTCGACGCAAACACGGCCTCGACACCGAGCATCTTGAGCCCGACGATCGATGCAACGATGTCCACAATGGAGTCAAGCCCGCTTGTCTCGTGAAGGTGAAGCTCATCAACGGCCGTTCCGTGAATCCGCGATTCAACCTGAGCGATCTCGCTGATAACGGCCCGCGCGGATGAACGGACGTCGTCGTCGAGAGCGCTGTCGCTCAGGATCTGCATTATCTCCCCGACCGTTCTCCCGTGTTCGGTCTCGTCGGTCTCAACCAGGAACTTCGTCCCGGTGATCGCACCGCGCCCTACGCGTCCGGCGCTTACCGAATACCCTTCTAGTCCAAGCTTCAACAGCTCGGCCTCGAGATCCTGCAGGTCGAGGCCGGCATCGAGAAGAGCACCGACGATCATGTCGCCGCTCACCCCCGAGAAACAGTCGAAATACGCAATCCTCATCTGCGTCAGCTCCTCACCGGAATGCTGCGTACTACCGGTTCACACTACTGGCGAAGTACCCTGCCCCAAAACCATTGTCGATATTGACGACGACCACTCCTGGCGCGCAGCTATTCAGCATCGTTAGAAGAGCCGAGAGTCCCTCAAAGCTCGCGCCGTAGCCGACGCTTGTCGGAACAGCCACGACGGGTTTGTCGGTGAGCCCCCCGACGACACTGGCAAGCGCACCTTCCATACCGGCGACCACGATAATGACGCTCGCACGCTCGAACTTGTCGCGGTGAGCGAACAGACGATGGATGCCTGCAACTCCGACATCGTAGAGCCGAACGACGTCGTTTCCCATAATCTCCGCCGTGACAGCAGCTTCCTCGGCAACCGGCATGTCGGAGGTTCCGGCACTGACGACAAGGATGGTTCCTTCGCTGCTCTTCTTCCTCGCCGGACCCGCTGTTGCTATCCGGGCCTGCTCATGATAGACCGCGTCGGGCACGGCTTCACGGATGGCCTCGAAGGCCCCGACGTCCGCTCGTGTGGCCATTAGAAGGCTACCCCGCGCAGCGATCGCGCCGGCGATGGCAGCAAGCTGCTCCGGTGTCTTACCCTCGCAGAAGACGACCTCGGGGAATCCGGTTCGGAGATCCCGGTGCGTGTCGATCTTCGCGAAGCCCAGATCCTCATAGGGAAACGCTCTGAGTTCCCTCATGGCTTCATCTATCTCAAGCCTTCCGTGCTGCACGTCATCCAGAAGGCGTCTGATGCGCTCACCGTCCACTGCTGCTACTCCCCTTTCGGAAGCGCCTCGGTGTTGCCGCGGCCTCAGGTCTTGCCGGCCGCGTTCTCCGCATCGCCGAGTCCCACATTCATGCTCCCCTGCCGGTAGCCCCTCAGATCCAGCGTCACGAATGTGAACCCGAGCTCCTTGAGTCCGGCAACGACCGTCTTTCTGTTGGCCGGATCGAACAGGAGCTTCATGTCACCGACACCAACCTCGATGCGGGCTACCGTACCATGATCCCTGACCCTCAGCTCGCGGATTCCGAGACCGGCGACGATCGCCTCGGCGCGCTCGATCCGGACGAGCCTCTCGGGCGTTATCTCGACACCGTACGGGATCCTTGTCACCAAGCACGGCGACGACGGCTTGTCCCAGGTCGGGAGACCCATCTCTTTCGAGATCGCTCTGATCTCGGGCTTCGTCAGCCGTACCTCTCTGAGCGGACTTCTGATGCCAAGTTCTGCGAGCGCTCTCATACCGGGACGGTAGTCATCTTCGTCGTCGTGGATTGATCCATCGATCACACAGCTCATTCCGCGCTCTGTCGCAATCCGAACGAATTCCGCGAAGAGCCTCTTCTTGCAGATGTAGCATCTGTCTCGAGGATTCGAGGTGAAAGCATCCGTCTCCAGTTCGTGCGACTCCACGATGATGTGTTCCACACCCAGCGAAGTCGCCAATGCGCGCGCATCATCGAGCTCCTGGTGCGCCCGAACGGCCGATCTCGCCGTCACTGCGACAACATTGTCACCGAGTACATCCACCGCAACCTTGAGAAGGAATGTGCTGTCCACACCCGCCGAAAACGCAACGACTGCGGCTCCCATCTCCGAGAGGATGCTTCTCAGCTTCTCCAGTCTCTCGCTCTGCATGCATCGCCCTCACGACTACGATGCCGGTATCCCGCACGCCCACCTCCCGTACGGAGTGCGCCGGACACGGGCGATCTTCATCATTCGACATCAACTTTGGAATTCTACAACGTCCCCATGAAGCGTGATACCCGTAACTACCGCAAAGAACCGCTTGACATCCGGGCAGAGTGCTGATACTATTGATATTCGTTTTCAATTGCAACAAGGGGACGCTGGGTGATTGACGCTGAACGTAAATTCCGGGAGTATCTCTCCGAGAAAGGCCTCCGTTTCACCTCTGAACGTCTCGCCATACTTCTTCATGTGATGTCACTCCATGAGCACTTCGCGGTAGACGACCTCCATCACCAGCTTCGTCAGAAGGGCCTCAGCATCTCCCACGCCACGGTCTTTCGAACCCTGGCGCTACTGATTGACTGCGGCATCGTCCAGAAGCTCCCCTGCGAGAAGATGCCGGCTCGGTACGAACACATCTTCGGCCACGTCCATCACGACCACATGTTCTGCCTGCGATGCGGCAGGATCATCGAGTTCCACAATGCACCCATCGAGCGCTGGCAGCAGAAGGTCGCCGAGGAGCATAGGTTCCAGATGACCGGACACCATCTGATCATCAGGGGCTACTGTGAAAAGTGCCATTAGGAATGGAGGGTTTTTTCTCTCACTATTGCGAATGAGTTGCAATAGCAATAGGGCGGCATCCGGCAGTGTCTTCCGGATGCACCGCTCAAAGAGGACCCAAATCATGCAAGGAGGAAGCACCTTGATTGCAATCGTTTCTCCTGTTCACATCTCTGCCCCATCCCTGCCCGACAGGAACGGGACGCATCATCGAAGCCCGTGGATCTCCCGGCGGATCCGGAGTGCTCCGGGTTCTCTTCTCATCTTCATCTTCCTGCTTCTGCTACCTCAGATTGCCGGGGCCACCGAGCTTACGGGGCCGGAGATCCACGCCGGCGTGACAATCCAGGCCGAGTTCTTCGGCGACGGCCTTCCTC
>JAUWBY010000102.1 GCA_030609605.1 Candidatus Eiseniibacteriota bacterium | reverse complement strand
ACAAGCGCTGCAGTTCCCGAACTGAACGAACCATCGAGAAGAAGACAGCCTCCGATCCTGGGAAGCCCAAGATCGGCTACGCGCGCGACGTCCTCAGTCTGCGCGAACACGACAAGTTCTATCGGCAGTTCATCCTGCACTTCCAGAATCAGCTCAATGTCGGAATCGTTCGGGTCCTTGTTTCCGACCAGCGCGTGAACGACGCCGATCCCTCGCTCCACAGCCTTCCATGCGGCGGCGTGGAAGCAGGAGATTCGCTCTTCCTTGGTCAGAGATTCCCTCGACGCGAGCGCAGCAACCGTGTTCGCCTTGAGCCTCAGCACGCCGGTTGCGCGTCCGGCCCCGTCTTTCTCGACTCCGGGGAGATCGTCGCTCACACCGAGCACGGTCATCGCCCGGCTGTTGACCACGCAGGAATGCCCGTCGCGGCGCCTGATAAAGATGGGAAGATCATCCGATATCGCGTCCAGCTCATCTCTCGTGGGATAACGCCCATCAGGAAGGAGATCAGGGTCAAACGAGTGAGCCCTGAGCATGGAGCCGGAGAGTGATCTGGAGACCTCGAATACAAGTTCCAGAACATTTTCAAAACGGGTCGCCTGCCCGAGATCAAGATCTATCTCGAGGAGTCCGGTCTCAAGGAAGTGAACGTGGCAGTCGCAGAAGGCCGGCAGAATGGTCTCTTCCGGCAGATCCAGCTCAAGCAGATCATTCGTGGACAACTCGGGAATCGGACCCCGACCGAGACACTCGATGATGCCGTCGCTGACGATCATCCAGTCGTGTGGTTTCTCCGCCCCGGCCATCGAGCGAATGCGACCTCGTACGAGGGTCTTCACCAGCTCCCCCTGCAGGACTATGCTATATGCGCGTCGCCTCGACGAGCGTGTAGTCTCCGAAGCCCTGTCTGTCGACGAACGTGAATTTCTTGTGCTCTCCGTAGTAGTACCAGGTCTCCCAAGCGTGCATGGAGGCGCCGCTCGGCACGCTGTCCACATCGTCTGGTTCACCGTGCTGGATGAAAACACGACCCATGTCTGTCTGCCAGCCTTCGGTGAGCGACGTGAACCGGACGTTGGCGTAGCCCAATCGGCGCAGAAATTGCTCTTTGAATTCGTTCCCATCCGTCGTTGGATTGGGATCGCGGTTTTTCCAGAAAGCGTTCCATGCCGCGTCCCGCTCATCGGGAGCTGCCGAAGTGAGTTTGGAGACCTCGTCACGAGTTGCGACGTAGCCGATCTGCGCGATCATCTTGTCGAAATCCTCACCCCAGCTTCTCGGAGAAGTCAGGACGCGGAACCGCGCCTCGATGTGCGTCTCGGCGCCCTCTGATGGGAGGGCTCTCACATGTAGAAGATAGTCTCCCACCTCAAGATCGACCACAGAGAACTGCCGCAGATGTCTTGTTACCCATGCGGTCTGGACGACCGAGTCACGCATGGTCATCTGAGTCCGGTTGTCGAGCGTCGTGACGGAAAGCTCAAGCGTGTAGGCGATACCACTATCTCCGTAAGCAGATACTTGCACGCGAACGATGGGGCTCTCCTGCTCGTACCGTCTCGAAGGATTTGGAACAAACCTCATGGTGTCGGGAGACAAGTTTCGATCCTCCACATCGAACTGGACCGTCCCGAGCGCGACAAACCTATCTGCAAGCATACCGACCTCTATCTGCTTCTCCACGACTCCGCTTCTCCGGGAGTCGAGACTTGATAGCTCCACCTTGAGTTTGTAGGAACCCTCTTTCACGTCTACGCGAAGGACATCCCTCGCGGCGTCTCTTCTGGAATTCGTCTCGCCGTAGGTCTCGACGTCCACCGACCTCATCCAGGAGTCGCCGGCGACCTGCTTGCCGCGGTTGTCATACAGGATGGCCGTGATCTCGTAGCGAGCTCTGTAGCCGTCACCGCACTTCAGGAACATCAGTTCATCGTAGACGACTGAGCAGCCTATCTCGACCGTGCTGCCACCCTGGATGGTCGGCAGCGCCGTCACATCCAGAGTGAACCGGATGTCCCCGAAACTGGACGGCGTGATCGAATAGGGAGACACGCTTTGCGCGGCGGCGTTTGAGACCACCGCCAGACTGAGTGCGAGTGCCGCAGGCAGCAGCACCACATGACACCACTGGATCGCACGCATCTATTCGTACCTCAGTGACTCGATGGGATCGAGCTTCGCTGCCTTTGATGCAGGATAGAAGCCGAAGAAGACGCCGACGGACACAGACACGCCGAGCGCCAGGATGATCGACCAGAGCTCTATCGATGCCGGGATCGGCGTCGCAGAAGCGACCGCCTTCGTCAAACCCACTGCCGCAAGGAGCCCGAAGAGGCCCCCGATGCCCGAGAGCACAGCGGCTTCAACAAGGAATTGAGTGAGCACGTCGCGCGACCGCGCGCCCACGGCCTTTCTGATCCCGATCTCCCGTGTGCGCTCGGTGACGGAAACCATCATGATGTTCATGATGCCCACGCCGCCGACAATGAGCGCAATCGCAGATACACCGATCATCACAATCCAGGTGATCTTGGTCAAGTTCTCATACATCTCGGTGAGCTGCGACTGTGTGATGATCTCGAAGTTGTTCCGGTCCGCCGGCTTGAGCCCCCGACGGATCCTCAAGGTCGTTTCCACCTGCTCAAGGGCAGCGTCAATCTCTTCCCCGCTCCTGGCTTTGACTGAGAGCCTGGTCATCAGTTTTGAACCGTACAGTTTGCTGACTGTCCTGAACGGGATTATCACGTATTCATCAAGACTCTGACCAAACATCTCCCCCATCGGGCTCATCACTCCAACCACACGGAAGCGTCTGTTACCCACGAGGACATTCTGGCCTATGGGATCCCGCTCGCCGAAGAGATGCTCGGCCACGGGATGCCCGAGCACGACCACCTGCCGCTTGCGGTCCGATTCCGGCCACGCGAAGAAGCGGCCGTCCCCTACATCCGAGTCGGAGACGTACTGGTACTCCGGCGTCACGCCGAGCACAGCGATGTCCTTCGTGGACCTCGATCCTCGCTTGATCTTCCTGAGAACAATCGCCTGAGGGGAGACAGCGATCACTGCTGGGCACTGTTCGGTGACTGCCTCTGCATCTGCGTATGTGAAGTCGGGACGTCTCATGTACTCGAGGTACTCGGCGTAGTTGAAGTTGCCGGCGGGCATCTTCGTGACGACAAAGGAGTTGGTGCCCATCGAGCTGAACAGGTCCGCGACGCTCTGGTTGACTCCGGAGATGAGACCGACCATGCCGACGACGTTCATGACACCTATCAGTATGCCGAGAGAAGTAAGAAGAGACCGCATCCGATTCGCCCGAATGGCCTTGAGCGCAGACACGACGCTCTCAAGAAACCTGCTCGCCGGCAGAAGCGATCCGCTCGTCTCTTGAGCTCCCGCTCCCCCGCCAGCTCCGATGCTGCTAAGCGCCCGGGTCATGTCTCTCGTCTTGTCGTGTTCGCTCATCATTCGTAGCTCAGCGCCTGTATGGGATTAAGGCGACCCGCTCTGAGAGCCGGATAGACTCCAAAGACGATGCCGGTTATCAGCGAGAATCCGACGGCCAGCCCCACGGCCCCGGGAGTAGTGGCCGCCGGCAGGGGTGTCGCGACGCGGACGAGGAGAGCGATTCCGGCTCCCCCACCTATGCCGAGAGCACCTCCCAATGCCGTGAGAATGACCGACTCGATCAGGAACTGAGACGTCACATCGCGCCGGCGAGCTCCGATGGCTTTCCTCACACCGATCTCCCTGGTGCGCTCCGCCTAAGAAACAAGCATCACGTTCATGACGCAGATACAACCGACGAGGAGCGCCAATGCGACGATGCCTGTCATTGCGAAGTAGAGAACACCCGTGAGCTGCTTGTACGAGGAGGTCAGATTCTCCTGTGTGTTGATCGCAAAGTCGTCGGGCTTGTCACGCGGGACCTGCCTCCGCATCCGCATGAGCGCACGGATGTCATCGATGGCACGAGCCATCGGTACGCCGTCGGCGGGTTGACAGTCCACGACGACTGATCTCCGCGAGCCGAATGCCTTCCTGAACGCTGTGAAGGGGATTATCACATGCTCATCGAGGCTCTCACCGAAGATGTCACCCTTCTCTTCGAGGATCCCGACGACCAGGAATTCCTTCCCCCCAATCTGCATGTCCTTCCCGAGAGGATCCCTGAGGCCGAACAGCTTCTCTGAGACATCTGATCCGATGACGGCAACCTGGCGCCTCCGCTCGACGTCGAACTGGGTGATGAAGCGTCCGGACTCCACAGAGTAATTGTCGATTGTCTCATACTCGGGCGTGGTCCCGGAGACGCGCACACGCCTCATGCTCTCTCCGCCGTACGACATACCTCGTCTGGTATGTATGTTGGGAGCCACAAGGCCGATTGAGGGCAGAGTCGCGATCGCGTCCGAATCATCGATGGTGATTCTCTTGCGGTTCCGGTACTCGTCGGAGTCGCCCATCTGCACCCACGGGAAGTGGCTGACGGAGATGATGTCGGTTCCGACCGACTGGAACTGCGCGGTCACACTCTGATTGAGCCCGGCGATAAGCGACATCACGGCGACGAGCGAACCGGCCCCGATGATGATCCCAAGCATCGTGAGGGCCGACCGCATCTTGTGCGAACCAAGCGTTCGGAGTGCGCTCAGAAATGTCTCGCGGAGCTCCATGTCACGCTCTCTCGGCCAAGCCGACCGGCCGCGTCTGGAAGGGCATGCCGGCCGCGTACTCGTCACTGGCAATCAGCCCATCGTGCAACCTGATGATCCTCTTCGCGTGCTCTGCTATGTACTCCTCGTGAGTGACGAGGATGATCGTGTTCCCGGCCATGTGAAGCCCCTCGAATACCTGCATGATCTCTTCGCCCGTGCCGGAGTCGAGGTTTCCGGTGGGCTCGTCCGCGAGAATGATTGACGGGTCATTGATGAGGGCTCTTGCGATGGCGACACGCTGGCGTTGTCCGCCCGACAGTTCATTGGGCCGGTGCTTCGCCCTTTCCGTGAGACCGACTGCGTCCATGACATTCCACACGCGCTCAGCCCGCGTCCGTCTGTGTGCCTTGCTGTAGATGAGCGGCAGTTCGACGTTCTGGAAAGCGGTCATTCTCGGAAGCAGATTGAAGGTCTGGAAAACGAAACCGATCTCGGCGCTCCTGATTTCCGCCAGCTCGTCATCGTCGAGATCCCCCACCTCCTGCCCCTTCAAGCGGTATGAACCTGAGGTGGGCGTGTCGAGACAGCCAATGACATTCATCAGCGTCGATTTGCCGGAGCCGGATGGCCCCATGATAGCGAGATACTCGTTCTTCTCAATGGAGAGCGAGACACCCCCGAGCGCGTTGACCTTCTCCGTTCCGACTTCGTAGATCTTGGTCACGCCCTCAAGCTGGATCAGCACGGGCTACTCCTTCCCATCGTCCGACGAACTCTTCTCGTCTATCTTGAGAGCTGCGCCATTCTTAAGATTCCTGAGGATTTTGTACGGCCCGGAGACGACTCTATCTCCCGCCTCCAGATCTCCCTCAACTTCAAGGCTGAGCTCGTCTGCAATCCCCGTCACGACGGGCACGAAACGGGCATCGTCGTTCTCATCGACGATGAAGACACCCTCGAGTTCCTTCTCGTCCTTCCGCTCACTTCTCTTGAGTTTCGGCTCGTCCTTGTCCTTGTCCTCGTCCTCCTCCTCAAGCTCGGAAGGCGTACGGGAGACCACTGCCTGGATAGGGACATTGAGCACAGCCGTGTGCTCTGCGGTCACGATACTCACCGTCGCCGTCATGCCCGGCTTGAGCCCCGGGTGAGCGTCGTCAAGGAGCACGGTCACGAGGAAGTTCGTCACCTCCTCCTGAGTCCCGGCCATGCCGGTGATCCCCGAGTTGCCCACCTCGGTAACCGTTCCGACGAGGATTGTGTCGGCAAGAGCCTCGACCTCCACCTCGGCCCTCTGATCGATAGTGACATCTACGATATCGGTCTCGTCGATCTCGACCTGCACCTCCATGTGAGACATGTCGGAGATCGTCATTATGACGGTGCCGGGAGCGTTCATGGTTCCCGTGACGACGTTCTCGCCCTCTTCAACATTCAGGCGCGTCACGACGCCGGAGATCGGAGAGTAGAAGACCGTCTTGTCGAGCTGGTCCTGGGCCGCCCTCAGTGACGCAAGCGCCTCCTGGTGCGTCTGGCGGTAAGCGATGGCAATCGCCCGAATCTCGTCGCGCTCTCGCTCGGATACCAACCCGGCAGCGAACTGTTCCTCATAGTCCGACAGATCACGCTCCGCGGTCGAGAGCTGAGCCTGAGCCCGCTGGCTCCCTGCCTTGGCCTGCTCGACTCGCGACCCGTAGTAGACATCGTCCAGCGCGAGAAGGAATTCCCCCTCCTCCACCGTGTCCCCCTCGTCGACACCGAGTCGCACCACCTTAGCCATGACGCTTGAACTGATCTGAACCTTGGTCTCAGCCCTCACTCGGCCGGGCCCTGACACCTTCGCGACAAGGTCTCCGCGCTCGACCTCCTCGACCGAAACCTCGGTCCTGTCCTTCCTGTCAATGCCGAGGTTGGCAAAGAGAGCAGCCGCAATGACGATCGCGACCACGACAAGGATGATGATGTTCCTTCGTTTGCTGGCCATGAGCCACACCCCCGGATGCTCCGTGTGTTTCCCTGCGTCTAGCTAGTAGCCGAGCACGGTCCTGAGCTCGGCTTCTGCCATCTCGTGGTCGTAACGTGCTTCGATCAGATCCGCTCTCGCCCGCGAGTAGGCTAACCTCGCATAGATAAGATCGAGCATACTCGCGGCGCGAAGACGGAATCGCTCCTCAGAGATCCTGAGTTCCTCGCTCGCTTGCTCAACGACCTTCTCCGACACTTCTATGTTCCGACGCTGCTCGATCACGCTGATCCGCGCAGTCTCGATCTCGTATGCGGCATAGAGTCTTACGTCCCTCAGTGAGAGTTCATAGCTTCTCAGACTCGCCCTGCTGTTGTCGATGCTCGCCTTGGTCGCGAGGCCGTCGAAGATCGGCAGGGACAGGGTCAGGCCGAGCGAACGCGTGTAGTCCTCATCGTAGTTCTCCCCAAGATCACCCAGGGTATTCCCGCCTGTTCCGTACGATGCTGTGAGAGACAACGACGGCAACCGACCCGCCTTTGCCGAAGAGAGCGATCTTCTGGCGGCCTCGAGCGCCTCCTTCTGTGCGCGCACGTCCGGACGACGATTGAGCGCCCCTTCCACGTTGAAGTCGAGAATCTCGTCCTCGGCAAGCTCGGCAGGATCGGCAACCTCTATATCGGTGTCGATGTCGATGCCGATAGTGTACAGAAGCCAGAGACGAGCCGTGCGCACGCTCGAATCCACCGCGATCCGCGCCAGTTCTGCTTGCCCGACCTCGACTTCGGCCTTCAGGTAGTCCGATTTCGAAGCTGACCCGAGCTTGTAGAGACTCTCGGCCTTCCTCAGCTGCTCCATCGCCAGACCGACTGCCTCATCCTGCACCTCAAGAAGTTTCTCGGCCTTGAGCAATCCGTAGTAGGCGCGTCTCGTTGCCAGCGCTGCTTCCCGTCTGGACGACTCCAGCGAGTGAGCGGCCGC
>JAUWBY010000347.1 GCA_030609605.1 Candidatus Eiseniibacteriota bacterium | reverse complement strand
CGAAAGCGACGGCGCAAGGGCTCGAGATTTAGCACAGCTGCCGAGCGACATCGAGGCTGGCCTTGTCGAACTCGATACGTTCGGAAAGAGATGCGGCGGCTTGCAGGCGGTGAGCGGCACTCTCCCGTCGGGTGGCGGTATCAGCCCGAGGCTGGCCGTCCTCAGGATGCTCTTCCGCTCAAAGGGTCTCCCAGAGGCGCTGCCCCAGGCGCAATTCTGTCTGTGGCTTCAGGCAAGCGGCCTTTTCGACCGTGTGAAGGAGTCGGTCGAAGATATCGTCGCACCGAAGGGGAAGGACTTCTTCGCCGAGCTTCACAACATGTACGTCAGCCCAGTTCTGGCGAAGGCGCTTCTCGAAGCCGATCCAAGTTTCGCATCAGACATCAAGCAGGTTCGATCCTTGCTTCGGGTGCAGTTCCCGTTGCAGGATGATCTGCCAACAAGCGACTTCATTCACATTGTCCGTGAAACGCTCGAAGGCGATAGCCGGCTGCCGGCTACGCTGATTGCCCTCGATGAGATTCAGTTATACATCGGTGATAGTGGTAGGCGGTCGACGGACGTCCAAGAGATGGCTGAGGCCTTGTGCAAGCAACTCGATAGTCGTGTCTTGCTGATCGGGGCAGGGCAGACCGCGCTGGCGGCAAGTGTCCCACTCCTTGAGCGCCTTCGTGATCGGTTCACGGTTTCCGTTGAGCTTTCGGATACGGATGTCGAGACAGTCACGCGGAAAGTCGTGCTGGCGAAGAAGGCCGACAAACGCTCTCCGATCGAGGCGGTCCTCGACCAGAACCGTGGCGAGATTGATCGTCAACTGATGGGGACCCGTATCGCTACGCGCTCAGAAGATCGCGACACGATCGTCGACGACTATCCGTTGTTGCCGGTTCGCCGCCGCTTCTGGGAGCACGCCATACGAGCCGTCGATGTACCGGGCACATCGAGTCAACTCCGTACGCAGATCCGCATGGTTCACGACGCAGTTCGTGAGACGGCCGACGCCGCTTTGGGCACCGTCGTAGCTGCCGATTTCTTGTTTGAGCAACAACGCCCCGCGCTCCTGCAGAGCGGCGCGCTACTCAAGGAGATCGATGAGACGATCCAGGCACTGGATGACGGAACTCCGGATGGTGTGCTAGCCAAACGCCTCTGCGAGCTGATATTTCTCATCCGCAAGCTGCCGCGCGAGGAAGGGACAGACGTCGGTGTTCGCTCGACGCCCGAGATGCTCGCCGACCTGCTCGTGCGGAGCCTGGCCACCGATGGTGTAACCCTCCGTCGCGATGTCCCACGCGTACTCGAACATCTCATTGAGGAGGGGAAGCTGATCATGGTGGAGGACGGCGAGTACAGTCTACAGACTCGCCAGAGCAGTGAGTGGAATCGAGAGTACCGGAACCAGCAGACCCGACTCAACGCGAACCTTCCCAGCCTTGCATCGAAACGCGCGGCGTTGATTAGCGCACGATGCAACGAGGTGCTTCACGGGATTCGGCTTACCCACGGGCAGAGCAAGGAGCCACGCAAATTGATAATCCACTTTGGCAGCGAGCCTCCCATGACAGACGGTACTGAGATTCCTGTCTGGATTCGCGATGGGTGGGGCGAGAGTGAATCAACGGTCGTGGCCGACGCACGCGAAGCAGGAAACGAGAGCCCGACAATCTTTGTCTACATCCCCAAGGCGAGCGCCGAAGACCTTCAGAAGGCAATCGTCTCTTACGCAGCCGCGGAGGCAACGATCAACATGAGGGGAACCCCGACAACGCGTGAGCCGCAGGAAGCCTACGAAGCCATGCGTACCACGATGAGCCGGGCCGAACAAACGCGGGATCAGATCATCCGTGACGTGGTGGACGGAGCGAAGGTCTATCAAGGTGGAGGCAACGAGCAACTTGAACTCACGCTGACTGCCAAGGTCGAAGCAGCAGCCCACGCATCCATGGACCGTTTGTTCCCCGAGTTCAACGATGCTGATGATAGCCACTGGAAGGCAGTGATCGACCATGCTCGGAAAGGCAACGAGGGTGCGCTGTCCGCAGTGGGATGGGACGGCCCAGTGGAGCAGAACCGTGTGACCGCAGCGGTGTTGCGCGAGGTTGGGTTGGGTCGGCAAGGCAAGGAGATCCGCGCAGCGCTTAGTGCGAGCCCGTACGGCTGGGGGAGAGATGCCGTCGACGCCGCACTGATCCTGC
>JAUWBY010000010.1 GCA_030609605.1 Candidatus Eiseniibacteriota bacterium | reverse complement strand
TCAGGATCGTCACGCGCTATTCCCTCAGCGAGTCGCTGCGCCACGTGAGTATCGAAACATCGATCCAGAATCTGGGTGGGACCGTGGTCGGCTACGAGGCCGGAGATGTACTCGACTGGGGAAACACGCTGCACTTCGTCCCCGGCTATGGCACGGATGTCTCGGGCACAACGACCCTGACCGAATGGACGGCCGGGAAGGGTGGAAGCACATGCTACGCGTACACCAAGGCGACGGGCTCATTTAGCGTCTCGCACGGTAGCTCCTGGTCGGATCCCGTCGTGTTCACATCGGACATCCCGGCCGGCGAGATCGTCACATTCACCCGCTACATGGCCGTGGGGCAGCCGGATCTTGCAGCTGTCTCGGACGCCGTGCACGAGATCAGAGGGCTCAATACCGGGCTCCTCGAGGTGTCTCTACTGGACGACTCCACCAGCCTGGGCATCGAAAACGCCCTCATCCCGCTTGCGGTGAACGGCGTAGCCCCCTACACCGAGGTCATCTCGGGACCGGGCGGCGTTTCTGACCTGACATTGCCGCAGGCGAACTTCCAGCTTGAGGCCTCACCTCCCGGCTACTTCCCCGGCGAGGAAGACGTATTCGTGATCGCCGGAGTGACGACGGAGGTCGAGTTGCGTCTCATTCCGACACCCTCCTCCGAAGGGCGTGGCGACACGCTTACCGTTGTCATGCGTCCGATCATGTCGGTGCCGGCCATCACAACGGCGGGTTCGAGCTTTGCGATCGAGGCGATCGCTCCAATATCGACCACGAGCTGGTCGGCTCACCTGACGCACGGGTCGAACGAGTATCCGCTTGGCATCTGGAACACCAACTATGATTACGGATACGAACGTTGGTTCATGAGCGCGTCGGTGCCGACGGGTGTCCCAGCCGAGGTGTACGACCTCGTCGTCGAGGCATCGGGCGGGATCTCGGACACGATCGCCCACGCGGTGGCCGTGAAGTCGGCAATAGAGGACGATTTCTACTTCATCCACGTCACCGATACGCACCTGCCAACTCACAAGTTCCACTACCAACAAGGCGCAGATTCAGACACAACGGAGATGGACGACTACAGAGCCGTCATTGATGACGTGAACATCATCAATCCTGCCTTCGTGATTCACACGGGCGATCTCGTAAACGAGGGAGAACTCGAGGATTATCTCGGATGGCATGTCTTCTCGAGGGCGCACCGCATCTCCTGCGAGTTCGATGTCCCCGTGTTTATCGTCGGCGGCAACCACGACCTCGGCGGATGGGACGACACGCCTCCACCGGACGGCACTGCCAGGCGCGACTGGTGGAGTTTCTTCGGCTGGCGCTATCTGGCCGACCCGCCACCCGACGAGTACATCTTCACGCAGAACTACTCGTTCGACTACGCCCAAGCGCATTTCACAGGGATGGAGGCGTACGACAACTACGACAGCTGGCGCTACTGGATCTACGGTCCGGACAGCTTCACAAGCCGCCAGATGAACTGGTTGCACGATGATCTTGCACTCGCCGACCCCAGCGCGGCCAAGGTCCTGTTCTACCACTACGACTTCTCATGGCAGATCGATCTCGAGACCCTCGGCGTCGACTGTGCCCTCTGGGGCCACATCCACTCAACTTCAGGATCGATAACTCAGCACCCGTACGACCTCTCGTGCGAAGCAATCTGCGACGGCGGTCGGGAATTCAGACTCGTGCGAGTCTCGGGTAACGTGATCATCCCGTCCGAGCCACTCGCGGCGGGCGACAATGGCGAGGAGCTCAAGGTCACGTACTACCCCGAGAATGACGGCACCACGGCGATCATGGGAGCCGTCATCCTGAACGACTATCCGGAGTCATTCGAACACGCGATGATCAAGTTCCACGTACCTGCCGATTCGATACCGTACGCCGTTGACAACGGCACACTGGCCCAGACTATCGTGGACGGCGACGTGGCTACTTGCTACGTCAACATCCCGCTCTCCGGCAACAGCACTGAGTACATCAATATCGCACCGACTACGGACGTGCCCGATACAACGGAGATATCGGTGCTCGCGCTTGCTCGACCCTACCCGAATCCTGCCCGCACTCGCTCTTCTCTTTCGTTTGTGATACCCTCCGCGTCAGTGACGAGGCTCGAGGTCTACGATCTAGCTGGGAGGAAGGTCCGCACCCTTCTTGATGAAGCGCTTGAGCCCGGGCCGCGCGAAGTGGTATGGAACCTTGAGAACAACGGCCGGGGCCGCGTGGCGGCAGGAGTCTACTTCTGTCGTCTTGAGGCAGCCGGCGAGTCCGTCACAAAAAGGCTGGTCGTTCTGAAATAGGAGCGACGGCGTGTAAGCATGCGCACGGCCGGCGCTCCCTCGATGAGGAGACGCTTATGCCGGCATCTACCGTCTTCTGGTTCATCTTCCCACCTGCAGTCCTGATCGCACTCGCGATCATCTACTTCCTCGCCTCGAAAGGGAAGAGCTAGGAATGGACCCGATTCTGCTTGGTTTCATCGGATACCTCCTCGTAGTCGTGGTAGTGGGCTTCATCACATTCCGCTACACCAAGACGCTCGCAGACTTTCTGCTGGCAGGTCGTCGGCTCGGAGCGTGGGTCGTCGCGATCAGCGAACGAGCCAGCGGTGAGAGCGCGTGGCTCCTGATTGGCCTTCCCGGCCTCGCTTTGGTCTCGGGATTCTCAGCCATCTGGTCGGCTGTCGGGTGCGCAGTCGGGATCCTTGCCTCGTGGACACTGGTTGCGCGGCGACTCAGGGTCCAGACCGAGCGTCTCGGCGCCCTGACACTCCCCGACTACTTCGAGGCTCGCTTCGAGGACAGCTCGCACACACTCCGCATCGTCTCGATGGCCGTCATCGTCTTCTTCTTCACGTTCTACGTCTCGGCCCAGTTCCTGGCGGCCGGCAAGGTGCTCCATGCGACCTTCGGCCTTGAACCGATCCACGGCATGATAATCGGCGCTGTAGTCATCCTCTTCTACACGATAATGGGAGGGTTCCTCGCGGTGGCCTGGACCGATCTGGTGCAGGGCATCCTGATGGCGGCAGCCATGATCGTTCTCCCCGTGGCCGCTTTCACCATGCTGGGTGGCGTCGCCGGAGTGGCCGAGAGGATCGGTGCGATCGACCCCAACCTTCTCCTCGTGACCGGAGGGAAGACCGGCCATGCCTTGGTGATGGGACTGATCATAGGTAGCCTCGGCATAGGATTGGGCTACGTCGGACAACCGCATCTACTGACCAGGTTCATGGCCATCCGTAAGCCGGATGAGCTTCGCAAGGGCACGCTCATCGCGATGAGCTGGGTTGTTGTCGCGTTCTGGGGCGCTATCCTGGTCGGTATCGCCGGGCTCGCGAAGTTCGGCATCGACGGACTCGCCGACGCAGAGCACGTGATGCCCGAGATGGCGCTCTGGGCGCTTCCTCTGGGCATTGCCGGCATCGTCATCTCTGCAGCTATAGCCGCGATGATGTCTACGGCCGACTCCCAGCTCCTCGTGGCCACGTCCGCCCTCTCAGAAGATATCTACCACCAGCTCATCAACCGAAAGGCTTCGCAGAAGCTCCTGGTCGCTCTGAGCCGCATCGGGACGATCGTCATCGGCATCATCGCATTCGTGCTCGCGATGCGTGCATCCGAGAAAGTCTACTGGTTCGTCCTCTACGCTTGGGCCGGACTCGGGGCCGCGTTCGGACCGGGGATAGTCCTGTCGCTCTGGTGGAAGAGAACAACGAAGTGGGGAGTCCTGGGCGGCATGATCGTCGGTTCGGTAGTGACCGTTGTGTGGCACAACGTCCCGGTGCTCAGGGGATTCGTGTACGAACTTGTTCCTGCTTTCATGCTGGCTCTGGTGACTGTCATGGTGGTCAGTCTCATGACCGAACCACCCTCCGACGTCGTCCTTGATCACTGAGAACGAAAGAGGGAAAAGATGCGGATGCTGGTCCTCGGCGGTGGCATGATGGGAAGGGCGGCCGTCTACGACATGGTCAGGCAGAATGACGTTGAGGAGGTCATCGTTGCCGATGTCGATCGCGCCGTGGCTGAGGATGCCGCGCGTTTCGCGGGCTCAGAAAGGGTCCTCCCTCAGGTTCTCGATGTCACCGACCGTGACGCAGTTCTCGGAGCGATGGAGACGGTCGATGCCGTCTTGAGCGCGGTCAGTTACAGGTTCAATCTGGAGCTGGCGCGACTCGCAATCGAGGCGGGCGTCCACTTCTGCGACCTGGGTGGGAACAACACCGTGGTCGAGGGCGAATTGGCTCTCAGCCGCGACGCCGAGGAGAAGGGCATTACGCTGATACCCGACTGCGGGCTCGCGCCGGGCATGGTGAGCCTCCTTGCGATGGCGGGTATGAATCAGCTCGACACGACCGACAGAGTGCGGCTGCGGGTCGGCGGCCTTCCCGTCCACCCCGAGCCGCCTCTCGACTACACGATCGTCTTTTCGGTGCACGGACTCATCAACGAGTACATCGAACCGTGCCTCGCCATTCGCGACGGGAAGACTGTGACTATCGATCCTCTGACTGAAGTGGAGGAGATCGAGTTCCCCGAGCCGCTTGGTATCCTCGAGGCGTTCCACACTTCCGGCGGATCGTCCACGCTGCCGACGACGCTTCTGGGAAAGGTGCGCGACCTCGACTACAAGACCATCCGGTACCCGGGGCACGTGGCGAAGATGAAGGCCATGCTGGAGATCGGCCTCGCGAGCGAAGTGCCTGTCAACGTGGGGGCCGTGTCGGTGGCGCCGCGTCGTATTCTGGAGACATGTCTTGAGAAGAACCTCTCCGGCGATGATGACGACCTCGTGGTCCTCAGAGTCACCATCGAGGGGACGAAGGACGGGGATCACGCCGTCGCCGTCTACGAGATGATAGACTACGCCGACAGCAAGACGGGGCTTTCGGCCATGATGCGGGGAACGTCGTTCCCCGCGTCCATCATCACCCTCATGATGGCACGCGGGGAGACGCCTGCTGGAGCTATTCCACAGGAACTCGCCGTCGACAGCGAGAGATTCATCGAGGAGTTCCTGAAGCGCGATATGCCGCTCAAGGTCTCGCTCGCTACACCGTAGTCCTCGGACTCCTGGAGCTGGGCCTTCTTAGACCTTCTCTGAGTCAGGCTCCGAGAGCTAGACCTTCTCTGAGACCGACTTGCCCTGCATGAAGAGCAGCAGGTAGTCGCGGCTTCCGGCCTTCGAGTCGGTACCGGACATGTTGAACCCGCCGAACGGATGCACGTCGACAAGCGCTCCCGTACACTTCCGGTTGAGATAAAGATTGCCGACGTGGAATTCCCTTCTCGCGCGGTCGAGCTTCTCTCTGTTCGCCGAGTAGACGGCGCCCGTGAGACCATACTCCGTGTCGTTGGCAATCCTCAAGGCGTCGTCGTAGTCCTGAGCCTTGATGACGGCGCAGACCGGACCGAAGATCTCCTCCTGCCCGACGGTGTCGCGCGACTTGACGTCGGCAATGACGGTCGGCTCGACGTAGAAGCCATCGCCAGCACCCTCAGCCGGCTTGCCGCCGCACATCACACGCCCGCCTTCCCTTTGAGCGATCTCGATGTACTTGAGGATCGAGTCCATCGCCTTTTGGTTGATGACGGGGCCCATGCAGTTGGAGAGATCCTTGACAGGACCGACCGTGATTCTCTTGGTTTCGGCGACGAGCTTCTCGAGGAATTCGTCGTAGACATCGGCGTCCACAATGGCGCGTGAACAGGCCGAGCACTTCTGGCCCTGGAAACCGAATGAGGCTATGGCCGTGCCCTTGGCCGCCGCATCAACGTCAGCCTCGGAATCGACGATGATGGCGTCCTTGCCGCCCATCTCGGCGACGACGCGCTTGATCCAGATCTGCCCCGGCGCCGTTTTCGCAGCGAGCTCGACGATGTGGAGACCGACCTCGCGGGAACCCGTGAAGGAGATGAACCTCGTCCGCTGGTGACCGACGAGCGTGTCACCTACCGCTCCACCACGACCCGTGAAGAAGTTCACGACGCCGGCCGGGAGCTTCACCTCTTCGAGGACCTCCATGAACATGTGGCCGAGCAGAGGTGAGTCGCTCGACGGTTTGAGCACGACGGTGTTGCCCGAAACGAACGCCGCCGTGGTCATTCCGACCAGGATGGCGAGAGGGAAGTTCCACGGTGGAATGACAACACCGACTCCAAGGGGAATGTAGAAGTAGGAATTCTCTTCTCCCGGGAACGGCGTCAGCCCCTGGTCCTTACCGTAGCGAAGCGCCTCTCGCGCGTAGAACTCCAGAAAATCCAGCGCCTCGCAGAAATCCCCATCGGCCTCGATCCAGTTCTTGCCTTCCTCGAGCACCATTGCAGCGACAAACTCCAGCCTCCGCCGTCTCATGACCTCCGCAGCTCTGAAGACATACTCGGCGCGCTCCTCCGGTAGCTTTCTACTCCACTGCTCGAACGCGTAGTCGGCGGCCTTGATGGCCTTGTCCGCGAGTTCGGGCGTGCCCCTCTGGAAGCGGCCGAGCACGATGCTCTTGTCGGAAGGGTTGATCGAGTCGAACGTGCCATCGCCCTTCATGTGCTCGCCACCGATGACGAGGTCGTATTCCTTCCCCGCTTCCGCCTCCAGCTTCGCTATTGCCGCCGTCATCTGCTTCTTGAGGGAATCATCCTCGAATGTGTAGACAGGTTCGTTCCTGAACTCCGGTCTCATGGTTCGCTCCTTGAGGGTAGCGTCCTGCGGTTGATGTGATCATGGCAAGAGACCCCGCACGCGACGTCATCAGCGTCGCGCACAGAGGTCAAGAGTCAACCTCTGATGGTACACGAGCGGAGGGGGTGTTTCAAGGGTAAGTCAGGGCTGCGTGGGTGCCTGCGCGGCAGGGAAGAGGAGCGCCCGCGGGGCAGGCAGAACTCACTGTGGGGCCAGTCCTGTCCGGCTCTTCTGAACCTCGATTGTGGCGATGCTACTTCAGAAGCACGAGCTTCTGCTGCCTCGATTCGGCTCCGGGGTCGCGTTCGGCAGCATCGTGGCCGGCCGTCGTCATTCTGATGAAGTAGACACCGCTCGCCGCGCGGGTGCTCGCGTCGGTCGTGCCGTCCCACAGGATCTCGTACTCCCCAGCCTCGTGTGCGCCGTCCGCGAGCGTGCGAACAACACGACCAGCGAGGTCGTAGATCCGCACCGTCACGTGTCCTAGCGAACCGACCGCGTAGCTCACGGTCGTCGTCGGATTGAACGGATTCGGACTCGGAGCGAGGAGGCGTGTCACAAAGACGGGCCCATCGGGCACCTGCGTCGCCAGCGGAAGGCCGACGCGGAAGCGGTCGATCATGACGCCAACGCCGTGCCACCCCGGCTCCGAGTTGAAGGCGCGGAAGCCCGCCTTCAACCACCCGTTCCCGGTGTAGACATCCCAGTCCTCTTGGCCAAAGTAGACGAAAGGACCGCCATAGAGCCCAGGGGCGACCCAATCCGAGAACTCGATACACTCCGGGACGTCACCAGAGCCGGCGGCGACGGTGAAGATGTCATTCAACAACGGCATGTCCATCCACATGCACCACTTGGCGACCACGGCATCCGCGCCGGCGATGTCGATGGGCGGCGAGACGAGACAGGACTTCTGGCCGTCCACCATCACCCCACTCCCCTCGTCGTAGGCGACCATCATCCAGCGCGGGTCACCCATCACGGTCTCGAGCGAGCGCCGGAACGCGACGCCGGTCTGACCGACTGCCGGGATGTCCGGGTGCTGCCAGCCGTTGTCGCCGGGCGACTCGCAGTCATCGAGCCAGACCCTCTCGCCGTTCACCTTCCATTCGATGTTGTCCAACTGCCAGGCGCCGTCTGTCACGGAGTACCAGGGAGGATTCTCGTACTCGTCCTGGCACGAATACGCACCGTCGGATTCGAACCGGAAGCGAAGCCGCACGTCGCTATGTGCGTACGCCGTCAGGGTAAGTAGCGGATGCGAGTAGTGCTCGTGGTCCCAGTCGGGCGGTATCCCGGGCTTGCCTGCGAAGCCGGGGTTGTCGTAGGATGCGAGCGTGTCCCAGGTGAGGCCGCCGTCGCTGGAGACCTCGACGTAGCCGTAGTCGTAGTCGTTCTCCATCGCGAACCGCTGGTCCCACTCAAGCGTCACCTCGTCGCCGGGTTCGCTCCACTCCGAGAGCGGGAAGTCGCGCCACATCAGTTGATACCAGTCATTCCCGTACCCGCGCGGCTGGCGCCAGCACGGGTTGACGGCCCCACACCACCAGGTCGAGTCACCCAGATGCTCGAACGCGCCTATGCGGATCGTATCCTTGTGCCAGTAGTTCTCGTGACCAAGCGTGCCGGAGTGGTCCTCCGATACCCAGCCGGCATTGTCCCCCTCGAGATCTTCGAAGTCCGCATCGAAGATCCAAAGCGTCTCGGAACGGGCCTCGACCGCTCGTGTCGGTGAGGCTGCAAGGAGAATGAGGAGCACAAGGAGTCCGGCCATCACCCGTGGTGCCCGCATGGTGGCTTCCTCTCTGGGGCGTGTCCTTCGGTTCGTTCTCCGTCAGGATGGGAGGTGGCTCTCAGACACCACGCCCCATCAGCATGATCGGCGTCGGGCGGCTAGCGGATGAGCACAAGTGTAGTCCGGCTCACCTCGTCGCCGCACGTTGCCCGCACGAAGTAGCCGCCTGCGGCGGCCCTGGTCCCGTTCGTCCCACACCCGTCCCAAGTCACCTCGTGACGGCCTGGCCCCGGCGGCATCGCGGTCAGGCGGCGTACGAGCGCTCCTCGGGCATTGTAGATCGAAATCTCGACCGAACACCCGACTATGGGAACGTCGAACGCCAGTGAGAATGGACCGCACGACGGGTTCGGAGTCGGACGGTGGAGGCGGAAGCTCGCCTGCAGCGGCTCCTCAGCGGGAACATCTGTGCCGCAACCTCCCGCGCCAAGCGCCCCGATCGAGACGCCCCAGGGATTGCCGCCCGGCAGGCATGGCGAGTCGTCGCGGAGCGTAAGATCGCCGCCCCCAAAATCACAGAATAGAGGGTCGACGAAGAGGTTGTCGTAATGATGACCCGGCAAGCTGTCGCCGCTGGCGTTGCCGAAGACACAGGAGTGCGTGATCGTCAGTGCATCACCTACATCGTTGCGGACGGCCCAGTCGTTGAACGCGAGAATGGTGCGCTCGATGCGTGTGGCATCACCGCTCCAGGCCCATATGCCTCCCCTACCGCCGACGATAGTCACATCGGCAATGGTCAGGGTGTCAGCGGCGGTCCGTATGTCCTCGCTCGCGAAGTTACTGTAGAAGACCACGTTTCGGATCTCAAAGACGCTGGTACCAAGATTGAAGTGATCCAGATACACGAGTCCTCTGTCATTGAGCCCCCAGCCGGAATTGAATACGAACGCTGCTCCGTCAAGTACGCCCGCGCAGCAATCAGCATAGAGCCCGTGACCGAGTCCGCCGAAGGCGCTCATTCCCATGCAGTTCTCGACCACGATGTCGCGGATGTCAACTTCCGAGTACTCGCAGTAGATGGCAGCTCCGTAGACGTATCCGGTGACCCAGTTGAAGACGGCTCCCCGCACAACCACCGAGCTCGACGTCACGGCCAGGCCCCCCAGGACGCTCTCGAACCGGCAGTCTATCACGCGGATCCCCGGCAGCCCCTCTGCCCAGACTCCTTTGTGGTCGGTCCCGAACGTCTCGCCCGCGAATACCGAGCCCTCGATCAAGGCGCCCGAGCGGATCGCGCGCACGGCCCTCCTGCAGTACTCCGTTCTGCAATCCAAGAGCTTCGCGCCGGCGTCCTCCAGGAAGAAGGCACACCCGGCAGTCTCCACGGTGAACCCATCGATGAGCGCCGTCGTGTCCTCGCCGGAGTGCAGGAAGAAGCAGGTGTCAGTCCCGGTGCAGACGATCGTCGTCGCAGCGCTTCCACCTGACGACGTGAGAACGAGGTTCACTCCGCCAAAGTCGATGTTCGTGTTGCCGGCACCTTGATAGATGCCCGGCGCCACGAGCACGGTGTCGCCCTCCGCCGCGAGGTCGACCCCGGCCTGGATCGTAGGGGCCTCCAGTGGTACTTGGATGACATCCGCCGACGCACTGCCTGCAACCGCAGCGAGTGCCGCTGCCACAAGCGCGCACGTCCCCCACTTCTGCCACTTGACGTGCCTCATTCCCAGCATCCCTCTCCCATTTCCAGACGAGCCCGTCCTCGTCGACAGTCCAATTTTCCAGCGCATACAGGATACCACCCCAGGTACATTCCATCAAGATCAAAATGACTGAGACACGGTAACGCACAGATGCCTCGTCGCGCACGTGGCAGGGCGGGGCGCGATGTGCACATGCGTTACCTGAGGCCGGCCTCTTTCCTCTCGCCGTCCCGCGTTCGCCGTCGTAGAATGGCGGCCACAGACCCTCACACAAACACGCGCGGCCCAGCCGCAGCAGTATCCCACAGGAGGCATCATGCGCATCCTCGTCACAGGCGGAGCCGGCTTCATCGGCAGCAACTTCATCCGCATGTATCTGGCGCGTCACCCGGACTCCGAAATCGTCAACCTCGACAAGCTGACGTACGCGGGCAACCTCGAGAATCTGAAGGAGATCGAGGAGGACTCGCGCTACTCGTTCGTCAAAGGGGACATCTGTGACGCCGGCGTGGTCGATGATGCGATGAAGGGCGTGGATGCTGTCGTGAACTTCGCTGCCGAGACACACGTGGATCGCTCGATCGGCGATCCGGATGCCTTCCTCAAGACGAACGTACTCGGAGTCCACATTCTGCTCGAGGCCGCCAGGAAACACGATGTCGGGCGATTCATCCAGATAAGCACCGACGAGGTCTATGGCCCGGCCCCCGACAGGCCATTCAGCGAAGGCGATGTCCTCACGCCGCGAAACCCTTACTCGGCGAGCAAGGCGGGCGGCGAACTCCTCGCGCGGTCGTACTTCATTACGTATGGCTTCCCCGTCATCATATCGCGCGCGGCCAACAACATCGGCCCAAACCAATATCCGGAAAAGGTCATCCCGCTCTTCGTCACGAACGCCATCGAGGACAAACCTCTCCCCCTCTACGGAGATGGAAACCAGGAACGCGATTACATGCACGTCCTCGACCATTGCTCCGGAGTGGAGATCCTGCTCGAGAAGGGTGAGCCCGGCGAGATATACAACATCGGAGCGGGCAACCACATGCGGAATATAGAGATGGCGAAGCTCGTGCTCGATGAGCTCAAGAAGCCTGAGAGCCTCCTCACCCACGTCAGAGACCGCGAAGGCCACGATATCCGGTACGCCATCGACTCATCGAAGATGAGGGCGCTCGGCTGGGAACCCGAGTTCGGCACCAAGGCGGCCATCCTTGACGCCGTCCACTGGTACGCGGCCAACCGGGACTGGTGGGAGCCGATCAAGTCGGGTGAGTTCCGCGAGTTCTATGAACGCCAGTATCGCTCCCGTCTCGAGGAAGCTGGAGCCTAGGACGCGCGCTCCGGAGGATCCGGTATCCAAATCCCAGATGCCCTGCGAAACATCTTGAACATCAAGGTCTGCAACCATATCATGTCGGCGAAGCTCGTTCCGGGCTTCGCCGACTTCCTTATCCACGATCGACACACGGCACCACTGACACGGGGAACCGCCCTGGAGCGGAAGGAGATATGCTCAATGACGAGAGATGACGTGCTCGCCAAAGTTGAAGAGCGCAAGATCGGGTTCGTACGCCTGCTCTTCGCCGACATCGCCGGCTTCCCCAAGTGCGTATCGATACCCAGCCGCGAACTGAAAGAGGCGCTCGAGAACGGTAAGGGCTTCGACGGTTCGTCTATCGAGGGGTTCACGCGAATCCACGAGAGCGACATGATCGCAATGCCCGATCCTTCCACGTTCAAGATGGTCCCGTGGGATGGCAAAGATGAGGAGGCGATACTCTTCTGCGACATCCTCGTTCCGGACGGCAGTCCGTATCCGGGCGACCCGCGATTCGTTCTCAAGCGCGTCCTCAAGAGAGTCGAAGAACGCAAGTGGACATTCAACGTCGGCACGGAGATCGAGTACTTCTATTTCAGAAGCTCGGAGTATCCGGATGTTCTGGATCACGCCGGCTACTTCGACCTCACGCCGCCGGACCTCGGTGAAGAGCTTCGGAAGAAGACGATGATGACACTTCACTCGCTGGGCATTCCGGTCGAGTACTCGCACCACGAAGTAGCTCCCAGCCAGCACGAGATCGATCTCAAGTACAAGGATGCGCTGGCGATGGCCGACGATACTATGCTCTGTAAGCTGGTCGTCAAAGAGGTCGCGCGGAAAGAAGGCGTCTACGCCACGTTCATGCCGAAGCCGATATTCGGAGAGAACGGAAGCGGAATGCACACTCACCAGTCGATTTTCGAAGGTGACAGAAACCTCTTCCACGACGAGAGCAACCCGCAGCACCTGTCATCCATGGCAAGAGCTTACATTGAGGGAATCCTCAGGCACGCGCGCGAGATCGCGATCGTCACCAACCAGTGGGTGAATTCATACAAACGTCTCGTGCCCGGATACGAGGCGCCCGTCTACGTCTCGTGGGCGCAGCGCAATCGCTCCACGCTCGTCCGTGTCCCTCAGTACAGGCCAGGCCACGAGCTCTCGACAAGGATCGAACTCAGATGCCCCGACTCAGCCTGCAATCCGTACCTAGCATTCGCGGCCATGCTCGCCGCGGGTCTTGAGGGAATCGAGAAAGAATACGAGCTGAGAGACGCCGTTGAAGCCAACATCTACACGATGACATCAGATGAGCGGAACGAAAGAGGTATCAGTGTGCTTCCCGGAAGTCTCGGGGAAGCGATCGGAGCGGCCAGGAAGAGCGACATCCTCCGTGAGACTCTTGGGGATGAAACGTTCGAGAAGCTTCTCAGAAACAAGACGGCACTCTGGGACAACTACAGGAGCATCGTCACACCGTACGAGATGGAGAAGGACCTGCCGGTACTGTAGTGCCGCTGGTGGGTGGTCCCAACCGCGCCAAGGGATCGCCCCCTGCTCTGCACATAATTACGGGGGAACCCGCGAGGAGGTGGATTTTGACACGCAAGCTTGCACTCCTTACCGTGGCAATCGTCCTGAGCTCGCTTCTGGCCTCCTGCGGCGGAAGTGACCCTGCCGGGATTGACCCGGACGACACACAGCCCCCGACGGTCATCGCGACGAGCATCGCTGACGGCGCCACGGATGTGAGCCTGATCGAGAGGATTGAATTCACCTTCTCCGAGAACATGGACCCGGCGACCATCAACGATACGACCATCCTTGTCGCCGGACGCACACCACATGGTATCGTGGAATATGACACCTCCTCCCGCACTGCCAGTATCGTTCCAGACACGCTCTACAATGCGGAGATCTGGCACTCGGCGAAGGTGACCGTGGGAGCGACGGACGCCGCAGGCAACCCCGCCGTCCCGGAGACTCTTTCGTTCCAGACTGGCACGCTCGACCGTGAGCACGTGGTGGACTGGATGGAGCCGAACGAAACTGTGGCCGAGGCAGCACCGGTGAGCCTGGATGTGCTGTACCACACACTCTCCGGATGTGACACCGACGATGACTACTACGAGTTCATGTTGACCGAGCCGAAGAAGGTCACCGCCAGGACACCCATCATCTATGCGCCGATCGTTGATCGAAGTCCGGGCTGGAACATACATTTCATTCGGGAAAACGACGATGCGTACTCAACCATGGGAACGTCCGCCTGTGCCGGGCAGACTCCCAGCTACTCCTATACATTTCTCCCCGGCACGTACTACGTGAGGATTTTCAACAGCTGCGGACTCGAAGACAGCGGCTTCATTCTGTACGACCTGGAGCTAGAGACCGGGATTCCGTGCCAGGACGACGCGTACGAAGACAATGACTTTGAGGACGAAGCGGTGGCGCTGGCAATAGGGCAGCATGATGGGCTCAGAGGTTGCCACTGTGATGTCGACTATTTCACCTTCGAGATGGCGGCAGGAGACACGCTGACTATCACGGTGGATGCGTCCTTCCCCCTGGATGCCTGGGAGCACAGGCGAATCTACCTATGGCCACCAGACGGTGGTGACAGCGGATATTACGAGGGAACCGACAACCCGAACACACTCAAGGTGACCTCGACAGCTGCCGGACCGGCCAGGTTCAAGCTCAGGTTCTGGGTTGACGACGTGGAATACTCGCTGGATGCGGCCATCTCCAGGTGACAGGTGCGCCGTAGGCAGCACTCCACAGCACCAAGTCCAATGCTGCTTTACATCCCTCCCGGGAGCCTATAAACTCAACGGGCTAACGATTCTTTCCCAAATGCGATTCACAAAGGCTTGCGCCTTCCCTCTCACCGTACTGGTGAAGGCGCGTGGCAGAGTCCCGCCTGATTCAATCGAGCGGGCGCCGTTAAGGAGGCCGCATGCGCGTTCTACTCTCAGGCAATGAGGCCGTGGCTCGCGGTTGCTACGAGCATGGTGTTAAGGTCGCCACAGCTTATCCGGGCACCCCCTCCACAGAGATCCTGGAGAACGTCGTCAAGTACAAGGACGACGTCTACTCTCAGTGGTCGCCGAACGAGAAGGTCGCTTTCGAGGTCGCAATGGGCGCCTCGTTCGGTGGTGTCAGAACACTCGTGGCGATGAAGCACGTCGGACTGAACGTGGCCGCCGACCCTCTCATGACATCGACGTCCGTCGGCGGAGATGGTGGGTTTGTGATCGTCACGGCAGACGACCCCGGCATGCATTCGTCGCAGAACGAGCAGGACAATCGCTACTACGCCAAGTTCGCGAAGATCCCGCTTGTCGAGCCATCCGATTCGCAGGAGGTCCTGGACTTCCTCGGCACAGCCTACGAGATCTCCGAGCAGTTCGGAACCCCCGTGCTCTTCCGCCTCACGACCCGCCTCTCGCACGCGAAGACCCCGGTTGAGCTGGGCGAGCGCACGGAAGTGGCACAGAAGGAGTACGTGAAGGACACATCGTCCCGCGTCGTCATCCCCGCCCATGCCCGCAGGCTCCATGTCAAGGTTGAGAAGCGTCTCGAAGCGATTCGCGAGTATGCCGAGACGAGCCCTCTCAACAGGGTCATTGAGGGCGACCCGAAGGTCGGCGTCATCTCGAGCGGCATCTCGTACCAGTACGCGCGCGACGCCCTTCCAGAGGCCACGTTCCTCAAGCTCGGTCTCAGCTACCCCTTCCCCGTCGAGCTCGCGAGGAAGTTCTGTGAACGGTTCGAGACCGTGTATGTGGTTGAGGAGAACGAACCATTCATCGAGGAGTTCCTGAGGTACGCGGGCATCACCAATATCATCGGGAGAGAGAAGATCCCGGCCTGCGGAGAGCTCAACCAGCGGATAGTGCGCGACTCGATCTCCGGCGAGGACACTGCAGGTGAGAAGACGCCCGTGCCGCCTCGCCCGCCGGTGCTCTGCCCGGGCTGCCCCCACAGAAGCACGTTCTACACTCTCAACCGCCTCAAGATCGGTTCGACGTCCGACATCGGGTGCTACACGCTCGGCGTGATGCCGCCGCTTGAGGGAATCGACACGTGCATCTGCATGGGCGCATCTATTGGCAACTCACTCGGCATGGAAAAAGCGATCGGCAAGGAGTTCGCGAAGAAGATGGTCGCAGTCATCGGCGACTCGACGTTCGTGCACTCGGGCATGACAGGCCTGGCCGACGTGGCCTACAACAAGGGCGCAACAACGGTCATCGTCGTCGATAACTCGATCACAGCGATGACGGGACACCAGGATCACGCGGGGACAGGGACGACACTCATGGGCGAGTCGACCACCAAGCTCGACTACATCAAGCTCGCCGAAAGCGTGGGGGTCAAGGACGCCAGACGCGTTAATGCCTTCGACATGGAGGCCGTCAAGACCGCCATCAAGGAGGCGACCGACAATGATGAGGCAACACTGCTCGTCATGGAAGGCCCCTGTGCCCTGCAGGTTCGAGGCCAGTGGGGACCGGCGCTCGTGGTCGATTCCGAGAACTGCACGGCCTGTGGGCTCTGCCTGAGACTCGGCTGCCCTGCCATCAGCAAGGACGAAGACGGAAAGGCTACGATCAACCCGCTCTTCTGTGTCGGTGAGTTCTGTTCGATGTGCGCCCAGGTGTGCCCGGTAGATTGCATCGCGGTTCCTGACAAGTCCTGACCGACGTCACGTGAAGGAGACTCAGATGGCGAACAAGACAACAGACGTTTTCATCTGCGGCGTCGGCGGGCAGGGAATCCTCCTTGCCAGCGAGATCCTGTCGGACGTGGCGCTCGCAAAGGGACTCGACATCAAGAAGAGTGAAGTTCATGGGATGGCGCAGCGGGGCGGCTCTGTAGTGAGTCACGTCAGGTTCGGCGAGGCGATCCATTCGCCCGTCATCGCCGAGGGAGAGGCCGACATCCTTGCATCGTTCGAGAAAATGGAGGCGCTCCGCTGGATTCAATTCGTGAAGCCCGGCGGCAAGGTCATCGTCAACTCGCAGGAGATCGTTCCCAGCGGGATGGAGACTTATCCTCCAGCCATCGATCGCAAGATCAGTGAACGCGTTCCCGACACCATGTTCATCGACGCCCTCAAGCTTGCCAAGGAAGCGGGTCACCTGCGTGCGGTCAATATCGTCATGCTCGGCGCGTTCTCTCACTTCCTCGAATTCACCGAGGACGAGTGGAAGACGGCCATCAAGGCGCGTGTGCCGAAGAAGACGATCGAGATCAATCTTAGGGCCTTCGAGCTTGGCCGAGCGGCCGTCTCCGGCTAGTTGCTCGCGTCGGAAGGATGGATGACCCGGCCGACGCCCGAGAATCGTGGAGATGCGATGACAGGGAAGCCAGGCAGGACTGACGGCGCGGACGGTACGCGGGGCCCGTGGGATGAGATCCCGGCTGACATGCGAAAACGTGCGCTGATAGTTCTGCGTGCCCTCAAGAAGGCATACCCTGACGCGCGCGTTCCTCTCAACTACACCTCGCCTCTTGAGCTCATGGTGGCAACCATTTTGTCGGCGCAGTGCACGGACAAACGGGTCAATGAGGTCACAGCTCCCCTGTTCATGAAGTACCGTGAACCGTCCGACTGGGCTGCCGCTTCGCAAGAGGTTCTCGAGGATGAGATCCGGACAACGGGGTTCTTCCGCAACAAGGCCAGGGCCATCAGGGAGAGCACGGCCGACCTCATCGAGAAGCACGGAGGCGAGGTGCCGGACACGATGGAGAAGCTGACGGCGCTCCGAGGCATTGGGAGGAAATCCGCCAATGTGCTCCTGGTCCACGCATTCGATGGCCAAGGCATCATTGTCGACACGCACTTCAGACGCATCACACGACGACTCGGTATGACGGTGGAGACAGATCCGGTGAAGATCGAGTTTGAGCTGCAGGCCATTGTCCCAAAACGCCGCTGGTCCGACTTCTCCCTCTTCGTGAACTGGCATGGGCGAGAGACCTGCTACGCCCGGAAGCCGGAGTGCGGCCGCTGTGTCGTAGCCGGAAGCTGTCCGGCGCGGGAGTCGCTCGGTGAGATCGTGTGGAACGTGAAGACATAACGACGGGGCCGGACATGTGAGTCCGACCCCTCTCGATTCGTACCGCACACGCCATCTAGTCGACCGTTATGGCCTCCACAGGACAACTCTCGGCCGCTTCTCTCGCAGCATCCTCATCACCTGGTGTAGTCCGTGTAGTCTGATGCCACTCAGCTGCGACGGATTCACGGCCCTCGTGCCCATCGCATTCGTGGACGGGAGCTGCAAGCAATCGCCCCAATACCCCATATGCCCCATATCGTCGCTATTGTCTACCGAGTGGCCTTGCAGTACCATGCTTAGTATCAGAGGTGTTGAACTGTGTAAGGAGTGGGCATGCTTGAACCTACATCGGACAGGGGCCGAGTCGAGTACGCCCTGCAAACGGAACGGGACGGGATCAGCTTCTACGAGCACGCTTCCCGGCACATCGCTCACAAACTCGCGAGGGCGGCATTTGTGATGTTGGCCCGGGAGGAAGAGCGACACGTCGATACCATCAAGTCGCTGGCCAGGTTCCTCGACGGCGAGGGTGAGCCCGCCGACTTCGACGCAGCGGATCCGGGGTCGCTCAAGAAGACGATTCACACGATCTACAGTGCTACCTCAGCCGACGATCTCGATGGAGATATGGATGCGGCCGAGGCGTACGCCAAGGCGATAGAGATCGAAACGAGAGTCATTGATCTCTACGGACAGTGCGCCAAGGAATGCGAGACAGCCGAGGCCAGGCATCTCTTTGATGTGCTCTACAGAGAAGAGGCCGATCACCTGAAGCTCCTGGAGGACATGCGGGGCTACCTGATCGACCCCGAGCAGTGGTTCGTCGACCGGAAGATGATCCTGCGCGAAGACGGATAGGATCCGTTTCCCCGCAGGTCGAAGCACGCTCCCACCCATCGGAAGTCCCGCAAGATGACAGACAAACAGAACCGAACCCGCTCTGGATCGAGGCTCATCACCGGCGAGTTCCATTCGGGACTTGAGGATGCGCTCCTTGCGCACCTCAAGGAAGCCGTGGATGACGCTCCTCTTCGCGCCGGCACCGTCATTGTCCCAGGTAACCTTCTCGGGATCAGACTCTCGCGTGAGCTGGCCCTGGCAACCAATGGCCACGCGAACGTGAGGTTCGTCACGCTTGTGGACCTTGCCCTCTCGGTGTCCGGGACCGCGGCGAAGGGGGGCGTGGCATCCGGGAGCGCCGTGCGCGGGGACGGGGTGTCCAAGACAGTGGTGCCCGAAGGACGGGCACTTCTTCCGAAGCGGGGCGACGAGCTGATCATCCGTCGCCTCCTCGATGAGGGAATCGCCGACAATGGCTACTTCGCTGCCATCGCTGACCGGCCTGGCCTTGCCACAGCTCTGAGAGACACCATCACGAATCTCAAGGAGGCAGGCTACAGACCGGACTCGCTCAGCGAATTCGCGAAGCTCGCCCGTCTGCCCGGCCGCTCGAAGTCGGGCAAGATCGCAGAGCTGACGAGGATATGGAAGGCGTACGAACGCGAACTCCACGATGGCGGATGGATCGACCACGCCGATATGATGTCGGCGGCGGTGGATCACCTGAGAGCCGAGCCTGCAATCGCTCCTTCCCCTCTCGCTCTCTACGGCTTCTACGATCTGAACTCGCTTCAGAAGCGATTGGTTGCCGCGTGTATTGCCCGAAATGAAGCGACCGTCTTCTTCCCCTATCTCGATGTCGATGACTGGACCTACGCACGACCGACACTCGACTGGTTCCTCTCGCTTGGGTTCGAACCAAGTCCTCTTCCCGACAAAGGCACCCACGATGTTCCGCTCCCGGCTGAGACTCTGATCGTTTCAGCACCGGGCGAGGGTAGGGAGGTAAGGGAAGACGTACGAGCGCTCGCCGTAGAGCTGGATAGCCGCGAAGCACCGCTCCAGAGCGCCGCCATCCTTACACGCACACCGTCGCTCTACTCCGAACTCTTTGCAGAAGAGCTGAAGCTCCTCGCCTCGGAGCCCTACATCGAAACCCCGAGGCCGCTGGCGCGAACACGTTCAGGCATGAGTCTGGTCAGATTCATAAGAGCTGTGGAGTCGGACTTCGACCGGACTGAGATTATCGAGCTTCTGAGTGTTGCCGACTTCGACCCCGATCATGTTGCATTCGAGGGCAATTCCACGCTGGTCGGAGACTGGGCCAAGGCAGCAGCGCTCGCGGGCATCACGACGGGAGCAGCATCCTGGCCGCAAAGACTACGTTCGCTGCTCTCTCGTGTGGAAGGCGCTCCTCCGGGCAGCAGATTCGGAGGCAGACACGCTCACATGGGCGGCGCCATCCGCTCGCTTCTCTCTCTTCTTGAAGACCTTCTCCCCCAGCTCGAGGCCGTACCCTCACGAGCCACAGTCGAGAGATACGCCGGCGCGTTCTCGAAGATGCTAACTGTATGGACAAGGGACACACGAGAGAGGGAATCCGTTCTCGCTACTATAGAGGGAGTGAAAACCCTGTCGAAGATCGCGGGCAGGATCACGCTCGCGCGCTTCGGCGAACTTGTGCGCGCGGCCCTCGATGAACCCGGTCCCCGCTCCGCAAGATTCGGCCAGGGAGGACCCACCGTTCTCAACCTCATGTCGGCCCGAGGACTCCCCTACCCGGTCGTAGTCGTTCCGGGCCTAGTGGAGAAGCAGTTTCCCCTTGGCCACCGTCAGGATCCCATTCTGCTCGACCACGAGCGTCTGAAGCTGAATGCGGCCAGACAGAACAATCCCCTCCACCTCCTTCCCATCAAGGGAGAGAACATCGGTGAGGAAAAGCTGCTCTTCCGACTCGCGGTCTCCGCTGCGACCGAACTTCTCATCCTGAGCTACCCTCGTCTGAATCCGGCCACGGCCAGACCGCGGATCCCATCGGTCTTCATGCTGCGCACACTTGAGGCGATGACCCACAGACCGCAGGACTACAAGTCGTTCGAATCGAGTCCACTCGTAACACGGATCCCCCTCTCGAGGCGTTTCCCGAAGGAGCGAGCGCACGCCCTCACCGAGCATGAATTCAACGGCTGTTCGATCCTCAACGCCTTGGAGGGCGCCGGCGCCAAGGAGATCGCGTACCTCCTTCGCGAGGCCGGGCCGCTCCCGAGACGCATCGAGATGGAGACGACACGGTGGACAACGCCGGGATTCACGAGATTCGACGGTGCGCTGGAATCGAAGGAGGCTCTAGCCGCGGCGCGCGAGCTCTCGGGCTTTCGAAGGGACGGACTCGCGC
>JAUWBY010000282.1 GCA_030609605.1 Candidatus Eiseniibacteriota bacterium | reverse complement strand
GGGCATCCGAAACCTCGCGATATCTGTGCTGCCGCTCTTTTCGATGTGTGACCGGCGGGACATAGGGGGTATAGTAGATAGCAGCAACACGGGCCTTCCCACTATGTTCATCTACGATCGCTACGAGGGGGGGCTGGGGTTCGCGGAGCGCGGCTACCACATAGTCGAGAAGCTCCTGCGTGGGTGTAGGGAACTTGTCGACGAGTGCAGCTGTGAAGATGGCTGCCCATCGTGCGTCGGTCTCCCCGTCTTGAGGCCCGCCATACACCAGGATCCGGATACAGGGGGAGCCTGGCCGATCCCGGACAAGGAGTCGGCACGTCTTCTGCTTGCAACCATTCTAGACTGAGAACTCTCGGAGAAGAACACGATGAATTGGACTACACATGAGGTCGGAGATGGAATCACGCTCAAGAGTGCCGGCCTTGGATACGCAGAGTCCAATTGCTACATTCTCGTATCCGTTCCTTCGAAGAAGGCCGCCATCATCGATCCCGGGACATCGGACCGCGACGAGATAGCCGGCGTCATCGCTGAGGTGAAGCGGCTTGGGGTGACGGTAGAACAGATCATCAATACTCATGGACACGCGGATCACATGGAGGGCAACGACCTTCTGAGACGTGAGTTCGGAGCAAAAGTAGCGATCCACGAGCTCGATGGTATGAAGCTTACGGATCCGGACCGAAACGCCTCCCGGCTGTTCGGCTATGACGTCCAGGTTTCTCCTGCAGATCGTTTCCTGGCGGAGGGCGATGATGTGGTCATCGGAGAGATCGTCCTCAAAGTCGTGCATACTCCGGGGCACAGCGCGGGCGGGATAGCGCTCGTTGGCGAGGGCTACGCATTCACCGGGGACACGATCTTTGCGGGTTCTGTCGGCCGTACGGATCTCCCGTGCAGCTGTGATGAAAGGGATATCGCGTGGGAAGTTCTGATGGACTCGATCCGGGAGAAGATAATGGTCCTCCCGGACGACACCATCCTCCTTCCTGGGCACGGGCCTTCCACCACAGTAGGTCACGAACGCAGTCACAATCCCTACGTGAAGTAGTCACGCGTGCGAAGTCGGTTCCGTCACACACCGATACCTGCGGGAGCCTTCCCGTGAAACTATCCTACGAGAGAATCGAACTGGTTCCGAAGTACGTCTTTCGCACGGCTCGCACCACGAGCGCATCGAGCGAGAGCGTTATCGTTCATCTTTCCGATGGAACGGTCGAAGGACTCGGTGAAGCCGATCCGTCGCGTTTCTACGGGGAGACGGCCGATTCGGTTGTGGCTTTCCTTGAGCGGATGCGGCCGAAAGTGGAGCATGCCGCACACGAATCCGAGCTCATGGCCGAGCTCACCTCTCGGGGTGGCTCGAGTAATCCGGCAGCGCGGGCGGCGCTTGAGATCGCAGCTCACGACATGATGGGAAAGAGGTACGGGAGGCCCCTGTACCGGTTCCTCGGGCTCGATCCCTCCGACGCTCCCTTGACGATGATGAGCATCGGGCTTGATGAGCCGGATGTCATGCTCCAGAAGGCGATGGAGGCGAGCGGGTTCCCGATGCTCAAGATCAAGCTGGATGCGAACACTGATCTGTCGATCGTCAAGGTGATTAAGGAAGCGACCGGTTCAGCTGTCACAGTCGATGCGAACTGTTCCTGGGGGCCGACCGAAGCGAGTGAGAAGATCAGAGTGCTCGAGGAGATCGGCGTGGAGCTTGTGGAGCAGCCGGTGCCGGCAGACGACATTGACGGACTGAGACTCGTCAAGCGACACACATCAGTCCCCATCTTCGCCGATGAGAGCTGTCCGACAAGCGCCGAGATTCCGATTGTAGCCGACGCGGTTGACGGTATCGTGATCAAGCTCATGAAGTGCGGCGGCATCGTCGAAGCAGTGAAGATGGCGAAGGTGGCGCGGAAGCATGGTCTCAAGACGATGATCGGATGCATGCTGGAAAGCTCGCTGGCCATAACGGCGGCCGCACACATTGCTCCCCTCATGGACTACGCTGATCTCGACTCCGGGCTTCTCCTCAAGAACGATCCGTTCGTGGGAGTGGGTATTGACTGCGGGAAGATGACTCTGCCGGACGAGCCGGGGCTTGGCGTGCGGCCGGCATCCTCGTGAGTTCCCGAAGTTCTGAAGCGACCTACCCGCGAGACAAGCGACCAAGGACAACCGTGGACGACAAGCTTAGACAGCGGCTCTCGGAACTGGGTTTCGAACCGGGTGATGGAAGAATTCGTTCCGGCAGCATTGAGCGACACGGCAGCTTAGAGAAGCTGGGTGGAATTGAGGAGCTCGGTGGCGTCGTCCGGAATGACGGGATCCTCGTGCTCGACAGGAGCGTCTCGGATCTCACATCGAGGCAGGATGTCGAGCGTGTGCTGAGAGAGTTGAAGCTGGCTGCTGAGATCGTGGAGACGCATGAGAATACAGCCACTGAGCTCAACGCCCTGTTCGAGAATCCTGAGGGGGCTCTTTTCATCGACACCGAGACGACGGGTCTTGCCGGGAGCATGGTCTTTCTGCTCGGGGCCATGCGGATTGCAGGCGATGATATCCGCCTCGTGCAGGTGCTCGCGCGGGACTACGCTGAGGAAGGGGAGCTGGCGGCGCTGTGGAGCGAGATGCTCGGCGGCTCCGATATGCTCGTCTCGTTCAACGGCAAGTCGTTCGATGTGCCCGTGCTAAGAGACAGGATGAATCTCCACAGGATCAAGTCTCCTCCGGAGCCCCCACACCTTGACCTTCTACACCACTCCCGGCGTCGCTGGAAGGGGGAGTTTCCGGACTGCCGCCTGCAAACCCTCGAATGGCACATCTGCGGGAGGCGCCGCGTCGGCGACATCCCGGGGGAAGAGATCCCGGCTGTCTATCACCACTACGTCCGCACGGGTGAGATCAACGACATGCTCAGCGTATTCCACCACAACGCCCTCGATCTCATAACGCTCGCCGAGATAGCCATCGCGCTCGGCCGCGCGGTCCGTCGGTTTGAGAGAACGCCTACGGCCCCGGATTCTTGACGATCATCACGGGATGTGAGTTGCACTCGGCGTATTTGTGGACGCCGTGCACATAGATTGAGTACTCGTACGTTCCTAGCGTGGCGTCGGACGGGATCAACACTTCAATCTCCCCCGTCTGCATGGCCACGATCTCGGTCGTTGCGAAGACGCCCTGCTCCGGGAACCAGATGCTGACGGTGTCATCGCCAGCGTGAAGGAGAACGGTATCTCCGGGGCTCACCTCGAGCTGTGGGACGTACCG
>JAUWBY010000326.1 GCA_030609605.1 Candidatus Eiseniibacteriota bacterium | reverse complement strand
ATCCCTGATAAGCGACTGCTTCTCTTCCTCAAGCACCTCGAGCACGGCTGCGACTGCGATCGATATCTTCTCAGCCGTCTTCTCTCCCACGCCCGGGACCAGCAGAAGAGCCTCGGTCTCGACTCCATCGAGATCCTGCACGTGTCGGTAGCCCGCTCGCGTGAGAGCGTCAGCCATCTTCGGTCCCACACCCGGCAGCCCACTCACAGGGACACGCTGCGCCAGAGCAACTTCGAGATCACGCGCGTGTTCCTTCTCCCCGACGATATCGATCTTCCACCCCGTGAGTTTCGCAGCGAGTCTCGCGTTCTGTCCGCCTCGGCCAATCGCAAGAGAGAGCTGATCATCCGGCACGATCGCTCTCACGGAGTGATCTGCCTCACTGACCACAGCCTTCGAGACCTTGGCAGGATTCAGCGCGCGGCCGACAAAAACCGACGGATCCGCATTCCATGGGACGATGTCGATCTTCTCCCCGGCAAGTTCCCGCACTATGGTCTGGATTCGGGAACCCTTCACCCCCCCGCACGCTCCAACAGGATCGACACGCTCATCGTAGGAGACCACCGCAACCTTCGAACGTCCGCCGGCCTCTCTCGCGATGGCGACTATCTCTACGACCGAGTCATATATCTCCGGCACTTCCATCCGGAAGAGCTTCTTCAGGAAATTCGGATGCGTCCTCGACAGGATGATCTGTGGACCTTTGGTGGTCTTCTCAACCGAAACCAGGTAGGCACGTATTCGATCCCCCTGTCGGTAGCGCTCGCGCCGGATCTGCTCTCTCGGCGGCAGCAGCCCCTCGGTCCGTCCCAGGTTGACAACGATACCGCCCCGCTCGATCTGCTGGACGTCACCAGTGATGATGTCACCAATCCTCTCCTGGAACTCCTCGTATATGTGCTCCCTCTCTGCCTCTCTTACCCTCTGAACCACGATCTGCTTGGCTGCCTGGATTGCGTTCCGTCCGAATTCATCGAGCGGCACTTCGACCCGAACCGTTTCACCAAGTCTGGCGGTGGGATCGATCTCCTGCGCCTCTTCAATGTCCAGCTCAGCAGCACTATCCTCAGGCACCTCCACCACAGCCTTGTTGAGAAAAACACCCAGTATATCGTTTTCCTCATCGATGCTCACCTCGATATCGGCTGTCGGCCCGAATTTCTTGCGCGCAGCCGAGAGGATGCCCGCCTCCAGAGCCTCAACGAGGATGCTGTTGTCCAGCTGTTTCGTACGGGCTACCCTTCTTAGCGCTTCCAAAACCCCGGTGTTCATGTGGTGTCTCCCCCTGCTCAGCAGGTCGGGGCGTTGGTCGCTCACCCCATGGTTCTCTTTCAGGTCGTCCGAGTACTGTCCCAGGCTGCAGTGACTGCTAGGGCATCTCAATCTCGAGATGCGCCCGGGCGATGCGTGATAGTGGTATCTCCACTTGCTCAGTGCCATCGGGCTTGAATGTCAGGATCGCACGCTCTACGCTCACGATCTTCCCCGCCATGACTCCGTCAGCGCCTCCGCCTCGCAGTACGAGTCGAGCTCTTCGCCCAGCGAAATGCTCGTATTCGCGCTCCTTCACCAGATCACGGTCGAGCCCGGGAGAGGTCACCTCAAGCAGGTACGCTCCGTCGATCTCGCCCTCAGCATCCAAGAGGTAGGCGAGTTCGCGGCTCACCAGTCTGCAGTCCGCGACCGATATGCCTCGAACGTGGTCGATGCAAAACTTGAATACTCTGCGACCGTATTCCGTGACCTCGCGTACGTCCACGAGCTTGAAACCCATGCCCGATACGAACTCCGACGTGAGTTCGTACAGCCCCTCCTCGATCGTTCGCATCGTCGCCTCGCTACGTGGCCTAAACGCTCAGAAAGTGGGCGCGCGCCCACTTCGATACAACAAATAGCACGCGATGACCATGGGCGCAAGCGAAAACTTCGGCAGACTGGCAGGAACCCCTGCAGAGCACAGCTCTGAGGACACCGCACACCTACCCCGTGCCTCGTCGCTGATCTGCTTTGTCGCTCAGTAGATCAGCTCGACAAGCATCCGTCCGATCTCGGCAAGGCTCTCCGGGCAGCATTTGTCGGGGGTATCCTCCAAGGTGTGCCAGTACGGGTAGTCGAAATCGATTACCAGCACCGATGGAATCCCGGCCCGGATGAGCGGAATATGATCGTCATAGAGGGCCGTTCCGGATGACCTAATGAAGCTCGCCGCCTCCGCTCTCTCAGCAGCAGACCAGACGCGGTCTACCTCCAGCGGACACGCCGCCCATGAATTGGGCTCTATCGGAATGGAGAGTTCACAGTCGCCGATCATGTCGATGACCACAGCATACTCAGGACAGTAATCCCCAAGATGTGTAGCATAGAAAGTTGATCCGATGCACCACTCTCCCAGACCTCCTTCGTCCCCCCCATCCTCACCATCGAAGAAGACCAAGTCAACGCCGACCGACGGCTCCCGTTCCGACATGAGCCTCGCGAGTTCCAGGAGCACCGCCACCCCGGATGCCC
>JAUWBY010000309.1 GCA_030609605.1 Candidatus Eiseniibacteriota bacterium | reverse complement strand
CTCCATGCTTCCCGAGTGCCAACGTGTCCAGCACTGACGAGAACTCGATATCGCCATCAAGGCTGATCGTGACGGGCGTTCTCACCGCTGCTCCTATCGAGATCTGCGGGTTGACGTCGTAGAGCACGCCCATCGTCGCGCCGTAGCCCCAACCCGTGAGATCCTCCCGGGACTGGAATGGGAACAGGTTCGATGACTCCGCGAATGATTCCTCGTACCATCCTCCATCAAGCAGGTGGAAACTCCCGTAGATCATGTGGGCGGAGATCCCTATCGAGATGTTGTCCGTGAGTTGCTTCGCCACGACCGGCGACAGGGCGTATCCGGTGATCCGACTCTCGAAATCCGGTGGATCGCCGAAGACCTGTCGGTGGCCATTGGGATCATCGGGGATCGTCGTGTAGGTATCGATGAGATCATCGTACAGCTTCTCCCCATCCCAGATCGTCCCGAAATCCGCGAGCGTGTACGCGCAGATACCGAACTTGTCGGCCACAACGGACAGAGGCCCAGTGTCCATGTACATGTAGACGCCCGGAGCGAAGTACTGCGTGGCGTCGGAGGTAGCTTCTATGACAGAAGGCAACAACCAGCCGATCTCAGCAGCACCATCGAATTGCAGCACTCCGTTGGCGCGCGACGCCAGCGAAATGCCGTCGTGCCCGGTGACCGTGACCTCAAATCCCCGGATCTGACTGATCCCGGCCGGGTTCCAGTGAACGGCGCTGTAATCGTCGGCGAGACCGACAAACGCACCGGCCATGGCGCTGCTTCTGACACCAACACCCGGTACGTACAGACCCCCGGCCAGCGCCAGTATCGGACTGATGATGACCATCACGAGAGACCATGCCAGTACACTGTGGTTTAGACGCATATGCCCTTTTTCCTCCTAGGCGTCGGAAGACGCACTGCCCTTCCCGGTCATATCTATCCGATAGGAGCGCCGGGGGGCACACCGAAAGAAGCGGTTTTATCCTTGATAGCACAGCGAAATGAGCTCCGTCAAGCCCTTTCTGTAGGGCTTCCCGGGGCGCAGCTGGTCTTGAGCAGTCGCCCATGAGCGCCGTCAGGCACGGTCGGCGTCTCCAGCAAGCCCGCAGACCAGGAGACCAACTGTAGGCTCGGGCGGCATACCCTTGCGTATGTCAAGATCGGCCTTGTAGAAAAGACCTATCCCACGCGCGTACTCTCGGGAGGTTCTGAGAAGCGCCATCTCACGAAGGTCCGGTGTGCCAAGGAGCACGTGGTGCGATCTCCATCCTCCCCCACGCCCCGACTCCGGCCGTGTCCGGGCCAACCAGAGACCCATCCAGCAACCGTAGAGCTGCGAAACAAGCTGAGCCGCATCCACCCCGCCTTCGATCAGTTCAGCAAGCCGCACAAGCGCGTCACCCCGTCTCCGCTCTGCCACCGACAGAGCCAGGTCTCTGAGACTCGACGCCTTTGCTCCCACGACCTGCTCGACATCGTCCACGGTTACGATCTGTCTGCCTTCCGTGTATGCGGACAGCTTGTCGAGCTCATTGTCTATTCTGTTGAGCCGCCCATCAGTCCAGTCGAGGAGAACGAGCAGGGCCTCGGGTTTGAGAGAGATCTTCCGTTCCGACGTCATACGTTCAACGAGAGCCGCAAGCGCTTCACCACCGGGGCGGTTGCACTCCACGATCGTCGCACTCTCGAGCGCGCCTCGCTCGAACTTGTTCTTGGTGCTGAGTCGCTTGAAGCTCACGAGCGCCAGACACGAACCTCCAACCGGACTCATCATGTAGTCGAGAAGCTTCGTCCTGTGAGCGGCTCCGAGTTCATCGAACTCGTAGACAACGGTAAGACGACTCTCGGACAGCATAGGGACAGTGCCGGCCTGCGCCACAATCGCCTCGGCTGTGGTCTCCCGTCCGATCAGACTCACGAAGTCGAACGCTTCGCTACCGGGCGCAAGCACGGCTCGCTTCAGAAGCGCCACGCCGAGCCGAGCCATGTAGGGCTCATCACCGTGGAAGAGATAGACCGGCGCGAACTCCTTGCGCTCAACGGCCTCTTGGAATGCTGAAAACGTCATTCTGTCTTGTCCTGTGGTACCGGCTCCGATATCCCCTACCAAGCCTGCACGGTTCGCGAGACGACATCCTGCGCGAGCTTCTCGAAGGCTCGCTCCTGCGCCTCTTCCTCCGTGGTCAGTTCTCCCTCGCCCCCAGTGGCGGAGTAGACTGCCCAACCTGTGATCTCATCTTCCCACACGATGGTGCCAGTCGTGAGATCTTCGTAGGACAGCTTCGCCACGATACTCACCTTGTACTCGCGCGGGTTTCCGCCGGCATCGTACGACAGAACGGGACGCGAGTACCGCACGATCGTGCCGCGCAGAATGGACTCGGCCTCGTCCTCGCCCACGATTCTGAGGCTGCTGTCATCCGAAAACTCCTCGATCAGCGCGTCCGTCAGCCCCTGATCAACGGCGAACTCCACGGTTTCGTTCTCAAGAACAGGGATGGCCACACTTGATATGTGCGTCCTCACGGATGCGGAAAAGCCGTAGTGGGAGCATCCAGTCAGCACCGTCAAGATCAGAGTGACGGCTGTGACCAGCAGACAGACATACTGCAATCGGTGTTGCCGCTTCGATCGCTTCAAAGCTTCTCCACCCGCTTTCTGAGTGTGTTCCTGCTGATGCCGAGGAGCCGTGCAGCCTTTACCTGGTTTCCATCCACGACAGCGAGTGCCGCATCCGCAAGCACCCGCTCCATGTCCAAGACCATGGTTCTGCTGATATCCGTTTCCTCTGCAGCAAAGCGTCTCTCAAATTCGTATCTGACGGCGCTCTCAAGCCCCGACACCC
>JAUWBY010000372.1 GCA_030609605.1 Candidatus Eiseniibacteriota bacterium | reverse complement strand
GTCTCTGCCCGTGACGAAGTCGATCCCGAACTGCCCCCGCCAGAAGGTCACACCCACCTGACCGGACGCGACCACGTCGTCGTGAACCCACGGGTCGCCGCTCTCGGCGTCGTCGTAGAAGACGGGTGTCGTGTCGACCAGAAGCGTGATGTTGTCCAGCTGCCAGGCGCCGTCCTTGACGGAGCTCTGGGGCGGGTTGTCGAACTGGTCCTGGCTCGAATACGCAAGGTCGGAGTCGAAGCGGAACCGGAGGTCGAACTCCGTGCCGAGGTAATCGGTGAGGTCAACGACCATGTGGCCAGGAGCCAGCGGGTTCGTGCTGTTCCAGTCCTGCGATATGCCCGGCGTGCCCGCGAAGCCCGGGTTGTCGACCGTGACGACCGTCTTCCATGAGTCCGCCACGGCCTCGAAGATGTCGACGTAGCCGTAGTCGTAGTTGTTCTCCATCGCGAGGCGCTGGTCGTATTCCAGGGTGAGGGTGCTGCCAGCGACGCCTATGTGCTCGTCGAAGTGCCTCTCCAGGATCTGGAGCCAGTCGTTGCCGTAGCCGCGTGGCTGACGCCAGCATACGTTGTATGCTCCGCACCACCACGTGCTGTCACCCAGATGTGAGAATCCCGTCATCCGGATGGTGTCATGGTGCCAGAAGTTGTCCGACGCAAGCGTACCGCTGCGGTCGTACGTCGTCCAACCGGCGTTGTCGCCGATGAGATCGGAGTAGTCGGCATCGAAGATCCACAGGGTCTCCAGCCTGGCCCCGTTGTTGTCCGACGGGCGCACCGGGCGTCCGTCAAACCGCGACATCGCCGTGCGAAGGCTCTGACCGTCGTCGAAATCAAAGGCCGACGCGGCGCCCACGCCAAGGGCGAGGATCATGCCAACTGCCACTATCGTCAGAAATCTGTTCTTCATTCGCTCAGTCCCCCCTCATAGCGGAAGGTGGTCCAGCTCATACTCCCAGTTCGCTGCTCTCGCCCCGGCACCCGGTAGCCGACCATCCGGCTTCCCCCTTACTCCGGGCCCTCCGCGTCAGGGCGCGAGGTGCACCTGTAGCACTGCCTCTATAGCACTGCGCAATCCCATGCACAGTAAGTACACAAAAACCCGTCCGCAAAACCAACTGATCTCGCACGGGCGGTGTGTGTCGATCGTGCTCATCGCACTCTCGCTATTTCCCGACTCGACGGGATTATATCAGGTTCTCGACCCAACCGCAACAGCTTTGTGGTTTCCAGCCAGCATCAGACGGGGCGGCGCGTTCCAGAACCGGGCGCGGTCCCAGCGAACTCGACGGCGAGCGGAGACAGCCCGCACTGAGGGTCCGCGCTGACCCCGATGGCGCCGAGGTCGCTCGAGAGGACCGATACGAAGGCATCACTGCTTCCTCCCTGCCAGTTCTCCTCGTACGAACCGTGCATCGTCGGGAAGTCCGGCGAGATCGTCGATCCCGTTACATACGCGTTGCCGTCTTCGTCGAGCACCACGCACTCCGGCCAGTCGTTGTCGCTTCCGCCCAGGAACGTCGACGCGTCGAGCGCGCTCAGGTCGTCGGTGAGCCGGGACACGAACCCCTCAACGGAGTGCCCTGATCCATCATCACCCGCATAATCGTACTGGAACGCTCCCGCGTGCCTGGGGATGTCGTCGACAAAGGGAACGGCCGGTGCTCCGCCGGATGCACCGGCAATTGAGCAGCACAGTGCGAGGAGAGCTACCGCTGCTATTGGCACAGCGGCTGTCCTCTTCCTTCCTGCG
>JAUWBY010000196.1 GCA_030609605.1 Candidatus Eiseniibacteriota bacterium | reverse complement strand
CCGAGATCCACGCGCAGGGCACGGCGGAGCGGCCCATCGTCTTCACCAGCATGAAGGACCCGGGTCTTCGTGACGCCGGGGACTGGGGTGGCGTGATCATCCTCGGTGAGGCGCCCGTCAACCGCGTCAACCCGGTCATCGAGGGGGGCCTCCTTGACGGCTACTTCGGCGGCAACGACCCACTCGATGACTCCGGCGAGTTCTACTACTGCCGCATCGAGTTCCCGGGCCACCGTATCGTCGAAGGTAACGAGGTCAACGGACTGACGATGGGTGGTGTCGGCAGTGAGACGGAGATCCATCACGTTCAGGTCAGCTACTCGAACGACGACAGCTTTGAGTGGTTCGGCGGCTGCTGCGACTCCGACTACCTGGTCGTCATGGGCGGTCTCGACGACGTCTTCGACTGTGACTACGGGCACGACGGCAAGCACCAGTTCTGTCTGGCGCTCCGCGATCCGGACTACTCCGATCTCGAGGGTGAGGCAAACGGCTTCGAATGCGACAGCTACAAGCCATCCGGCTTGACGCCTCCGCTCACGAACCCCACGTTCGCGAACGTCACGATGATAGGCCCGGAGTACAACGACGGCATGGTTGGCAACCTCCCACCGGGGCACGCCTTCGAGTTCGGCGGTGTCATCCGGCGCGCGGCGCGGACCAGCGTGTTCAACTCCGTCATCATGGGCTTCCCATGGGGCCTGAGCATCCGTGACCAGGAGTGCATCGACGCTGCCAACGCCGACGAGCTTAACTTCCACTACACCAGCATCCAGGCAAGCAGCATGCCCGACGCCATTTCGGTACACGAGGATGCCCGTTGGTCCGGCGTGACCGACTGGTTCAATGCCGAGGACGGAGCGGTTGCTGCGCACTCGCAGATACGGATGCCGGGCACGGTCGGCCTCGAGGACATGAGCGACTTCAACAACCCCGATCCGCGTCCGACGCTGACGTCCGAACTCGTGACGACGCCGGCCGACTGGACGCACGCCGAGGTCTCGGGCGGCTACTTCACGCCGGTCGCGTATCGCGGAGCGTTCGCTCCCACGATTCCGATGAGCGAGCAGTGGACGGCCGGGTGGACGAACTTCGATCCGCAGTGGACCGACTACGACGCCGACATGGCTGGCGTAGACGATGCGGTCGTCGAAGGTCGTTCCATCTCGCAGAACTACCCGAACCCCTTCAACCCGGTGACGAAGATCGCCTACAGCGTTCGTCAGGCCGGTCCCGTGACGATCAAGATCCACAGCGCGTCCGGGAGGGTCGTTCGCACGCTGCTCGACACCGATCTCGATGCCGGGACTGCCGGCGTGGTGACGTGGGACGGAACCGACGACGCGGGTGACAGGTGCGCCAGCGGCGTCTACTTCTACAGCATCGACACGCTCGAGGGTTCCGAGAACCACAAGATGGTCATGATGAAGTAGAGGGAGAGAGCAGAGGGACATCCCGCGCGCGAGATCAGAAGGGGCCTTGCGTGTCGGGGTAGACCAGGGGGCCGGTTCACCGGCCCCCTGTGTGCGTACGTCTCACGCTCTGCATCGCCACGTGGCACAATCCTCCGAGTCGCGTCGCGTGCGTACGCAAAGAAGCCCAGACGTTCAGTCCGGGCTTCCCGCCGGGTGCGGGCGCTGGCCTTTGTTCTTATCCCATGCAGGGTGTCTAGGGGCGCCTCACGCAACCAGTACCGATATTCTACGAACCGTCTGACGGACTCGTGTGCCTGACTATCTCCCCCTCCACCATGTAGATGACGTCTTCCGCGATGTTTGTCGCGTGATCGGCGATGCGCTCGAGGTTCTGGGAAACGCGCTGGAGCCTGATGAGCCCCTCCATCTTCTCGGGGGTCTCGCGAATCGCCGCGCGGATCTCCTGGTACATCAGACGGTCCATGGCATCCACCTCGTCGTCCGCCACACGCACCCCCCGAGCGATTGCGGCGTCCTTCTCCATGAGAGCGTCCAGGCTCTCGCGAAGCATCTGACGGACCTTGGCTGCCATCCCCAAGAGATCGTACGGAACCTCGCTGGGGCCGCTGTCGGCAAGAAACCTTGCCTGCTTCGCGATGCCCGCGGCCAGGTCCCCGATGCGCTCGAGGTCGCTGGTAACCTTGAGAACCGCGATGATAAATCTGAGATCGTGTGCAACCGGCTGGTGGAGCGCCAACGTCTTGAGGCATTCCTCTTCGATATCGACCTCCATGAGGTCGATAGCGGGATCAGAATCGATGACGGCCTGCGCCAGCTCGCCGTCCCGTTCGTGCACGGCCCTCACGGCCCTGCCAACGCTCTCCTCCACGTGCGCTCCAAGAGAGGAAATCATCTTCTTGAGTCTGTCGATCTCTCGCTGCAGGAATACTGCCATGTCAGCTCCTAGCCGAACCGGCCGGTGATGTAGTCCTCTGTTTCCCTCTCGGCGGGATTCGTGAATATCTGTTTCGTCGCTCCGAACTCGATGATGTAGCCCTTGTAGAAGAAGGCGGTGAAGTCGGAGACACGAGCGGCCTGCTGCATGTTGTGGGTCACAAGCACGACGGTGTAGTTGTCGCGAAGCGTCTGTATCAGGTCCTCTATCTTCGCCGTCGCGACCGGATCTATGGCCGAACACGGCTCGTCCATGAGTATCAACTCCGGCTCTGTTGCGATGGCCCGGGCGATGCACAGCCTCTGCTGCTGGCCTCCCGACAGAGCGTTGGCGGGCTCACCCAGCTTGTCCTTCACCTCGTCCCAGAGCGCGCCTCTCTTGAGAGCGTCCTCCACCCGATCCGACAGCTCGGTCCTGCCCACGCGGTAGTGCAGCTTGAGCCCGTAGGCGATGTTGTCGAAGATGGTCATAGGGAACGGTGTCGGTCTCTGGAATATCATCCCCACGCGCTTGCGAAGATCGATGAGATCCACGCTGGGCAACAGGATATTCTTCCCGTCTATGACGACCTGCCCCTCCGCGCGGTGCGTCCGGTAGAGCTCGTAGATACGGTTGTAGACACGGATGTGCGTCGATTTGCCGCACCCGGATGGTCCGATGATCGCCGTCACACGCTTCTCGGGGATATCGATGTTGTTGTCGAAGAGTGCCTGCTGTCCGCCGTAGTAGAAATTCAGGTTGCGCACCGACACCTTGCTCGGCAGCGAGCGTGCCTCTTCGGCGGAGCCCGCGCGGTTCATCGCGACCTCTGAGGGTGGCTTGACGAGCGCGGACCTCGGGCCAGACGGCGTATCTCTGGGCAAAGAGCGCTCCTGTTCTGTTGCGTCCCGGGTTTCCATTTCGATTACCTTGACCACGTCCGGCTCTTCCTGTCCCTGAGGGTGAGCCTCGAGAGAACCGTCACGATGAGAATACCGACCGTGATGAGGAGCGACGCACCCCAGGCTTTCTGCTGCCAGTCGGCGTACGGTGACATAGCGTAGTTGAATATCGTTACGGTCAGATTGGCGGTCGGTTCGCTTATCGTCTCGGGCCAGTAGAAGCTGTTGAGGGCCGTGAAGAGCAAGGGGGCGGTTTCGCCGCTCACCCTGGCGACCGCCAGGAGAATGCCCGTGACCAGCCCCGTCTTGGCTGCCCGGAATACCACGGTCAGTGTTGCCCGCCATCTGGGCGCGCCGAGGGCCAGAGCAGATTCGCGAAGCTCGTCTGGGACGAGGTTGAGCATGTCCTCGGTGGTCCGAAGCACGACGGGTAGCATCAGTATCGCAAGGGCAACACCGCCGGCCCAACCCGAGAAGTGCCCCGTCCGAAGGACTATCAGTGCGTAGACGAAGATGCCGACGATGATGGACGGTGTACCCATGAGCAGGTTGGTCGTGAATCGCACGGCCGTGGCCAGCCTGCTCGTGGTGCCGAACTCCGCGAGGTAGATGCCGGCCATGAGACCTACCGGCGTTCCGATGACGGTCGCCAGCACCGTCATCAGAAGAGTGCCCAGGATCGCGTTGGCCAGGCCACCGCCCTCCATGCCGGGAGGCGTGGGAAGCTGTGTGAAGAAATCCAGGTTGAGAGCGCCCGCTCCCCTGGAGATGACCTCCCACAGGATCCACGCGAGAACAGCAATGCCAGCCAGAGCCGCCGGGACCATGACTACCCGGGCCGCCCTGTCGGCCACCTTCCGTTGAGTGCGTGAACGAAGTCTCAACTGGCGGACTCCCCCCTGGTCCTCGCCGCGTAGCGTCTCACCTGCTGCCCGCCTCCTGCCGCTGCATTCTGGAGACCCAGAAATGGGCCAGCGTCTGGAAGAGCAGCGTCAGCCCGAACAGCACGAGAGCAAGTTCGAAGAGCGAACTCAGGTAGATGGGCTCGGACGCCTCGTTGAACTCGTTCGCCAGACTCGAGGCGATGGTGTTGCCGGCGTCGAAGAGCGAGGACGAGATCCTGTGACTGTTGCCTATGACGAACGTGACGGCCATCGTCTCCCCGAGCGCGCGTCCGAACCCCAGGAACACCGCGCCAACGATGCCGCGACGACCATACTTGAGCGCGATATGCCTGGTCGCCTCCCACATGGTCGCCCCGACACCGTGCGCCGATTCCTTCAGAACAGGCGGCACCATCTGAAGAACGTCTCTCGTCACGGCGGTGATGAAGGGCAGGACCATGAGCGTCAGTATGAGCCCCGCGGTAAGCATGCCT
>JAUWBY010000063.1 GCA_030609605.1 Candidatus Eiseniibacteriota bacterium | reverse complement strand
GTTTCAACTCCGCACCGGTTGCCGGCCACACGGCAACAGTGTTTTGATCCTTTTCCGCATATGGCGTGAACTCGTAAACCCGGCGACTCTCGTCAGAATCCCGAACTTCGTAGTTCTGACCACCTCGAACCCAAGCTTCTCATAATGAGTGATGCTTTCCATTCTCCAAGCCTTGTCAATGTTCCGGGCTGCGCCTAACAAACGCGCATCAGCTGCGAGCGTTAAGGCTGGCGCGATGGGTGCCAGCGGCGTAGCGCGGCGCGTGCTGTGCACGCGATAGCAGCCAGCGTGACAGACAAACTAGGTGGCTGCGTGCGCTAGTTAGCCGGCAACGGCGTCTTGATCCAGCTGAGGCACATCGTCACCCGAGAGGCCGAGCCACTCACGGACTTCGCACATGGCACGGAAGACTTCCATGTTGCACTCAGAACCCTCAAGCTCCGCCTTCTGTCTCTCCGCAATCCTGAAATTGCCATCCGTCGATACTACTACCGCGATCTTCAGTCTCCCGATCATGTCTGCATGTTCCCTGATGAAGCCCCCGATCATCGCGACATCAGGCTGGGGTACCAACGGAACCACTTCTCGCATGTCCAGTAGCAGCCGCATATCGGGCCTGTGGCCGGGGTGATCCAGCAGTGCTGCCAGGCTACACAAGAGGTCGTGGGAGGAAGTCACACCACTGGTTTCCACGAACGCGATCTTGCGCTCCACATCTATCCAGAAGCTCGTCGGCAAACGGCGTTCCTCCTGTTGTGACCCCGACATGGTGCCGTTGTCAGGCCAACTAGAACTCGGCCCCGATCGAGAAGTGAGAGACCGGCTCTCCTCTTGTCTTGAGATCCGTCGACCAGGCGAGATCGTAGCGGAGAATGAGAAACATGAACTGCGTGCGTACCCCTACGCCGTATCCAGCCTTGATGTCCTTGAACCGCGTACCGCCCTCATCGACGACCCCGCGGAACCTGTCCGCATCCCAGGCAGCGCCCAGATCTACAAACATGACTCCTCTCAAACCTCGGATCGAAAGCGGCAACGGCGACGCTATGTCAAGTCTATCCACAAACGGATAGCGGAATTCGAAGCTGACCAGCGCGGTATTGTGCCCTGAGAACTCGAAGTCGTCGTGTCCTCGGATGCTGTTGGTGCCGCCCACGAAGAACGTCTGCGCGTCGGGCTGCGTACTGCGCGCGTACACAAGCTTCATCGCAAGGCTGTGCCTCGCACCGATTCGGACGTACCTTCTGAAGTCGGCGATTCCCGTCAGGTAGTCAAACCTCTCATCCAGCCCAAACGACTTCGTGATCGTGAACGATGAACGCCCTCCTCCGATAGGACCGACGCTCCCCCAGAGGGTCGTGTCGTTGACGAATCGCAGCGATGGGATGAGAAGCGTCCTCTCCACTTCCTCACTCGTCAGCTCTATCTCACCCTCCTCGTTCTCCTCGGCAAACTGGCGCTCCATACTCAGCCCATCTACACTGAACTCAGCTCTCGAGAATCTGCTGAACGGGTACGACAGACCAAGTGAAACGCCGTAGTGGCGTTCCGTGAAGTAGCGCTTCTCCCCCAGATCTTCACCAAACATCGTTCTGTCAGAGTAGAGGTAGTGACGATACGTGTAAACACTAGCGGAGTAGTTGATGCGTCGCGCCAGATACTCGTAGCTCAAGTGGGCATTGCTGAACTCGATCGAGGAGAAGAAGTCCGTCACGAGGTAGAAACGGTGGTTCCCAAGAATGTCACTGATGGCCACCTCGACTGCCGCACCGATGCCGTGGGCAGAGCTGTACGATGCGCCCCCATTTATCCAATCCGGAGAGAATCGCGGCGTGTAGCGCTCGACCCCCGCTCTCTCCTCGGGTGCTCCATTCGGTCCACGCGGTCTTCTTCCGACCACCTTGTCGTATGCGTCTCTAGCCAGACCCACGGCATCGCTTTCACGGCCTGACCGGATCCCCGTACTGTCCGCATTCGCACTCTCTTCGCCATCTGCGTCCGGCCAGGTCGCCGCACTGTCCGCGTTTGCGCTCTCTCCGTCATCCGCGCCTGACCAGGTTTCTGTACTGTCCGCGATCGCCTTCTCGTCGGGGGGACCAAGAGTTTCCTTCCAGTTCATCTCGTCGAACGGCTCCGTCCCCAGTTCAGGCTCGGTGCTTGGAAAGGCGGCGTCAGACCCGATCTCATCGGCGAAGTGCGTCAGTGGATCCTTGACGACAGCGACGTCCCAGCCTCGCTGCTCGTATCCAACGAAGACGAGCCGGTCGCCTTCACGCGACCAGTTCGGCGATTCGGCTCCCCCGACGAGGCTCGTCAGGGCCACGCACATCGACTCATCGAGATCGACTACGTACAGTTCTGGCGAACCGCTGCGGTCGGAGGAGTAGATGAGCTTGCGCCCGTCCGGTGACCACGTGGGTGACCGTTCCCTCCCCCGAACTCGCACGATCGGCGCGACATCGCGGCTCTCCACATTTATCATGTAGAGATCATAGCTTCTGTGAAAACCACGCTCAATCGGCGAACCGTCGTCAGATGTGAACGCAATGAACTTGCTGTCGGGCGACCACGCCGGGTCGCGTTCATCGCTGAAGTCGTCCGTGAGTCTGTCGAGTCTGCTGCCGGTGGGATTGGTGAGGTAGAGCTCCGACGCCCCACCCTTGATGCCCACGAAGGCTATCCACTTCCCGTCCGGCGACCAGGCCGGAGTGTACAGCCCGTCGAGAGGAAAAGTCAGGCTCCTCAAGACGCGGCCGGTATCGGCATTGAGAATGTGAATCGCGTCGCAGTCCCCTGCCTTCGCGGCCACACATATCTGCGTTCCATCCGGAGACCATGAGAACCCGGTGCGGAGAAGATGAAGCTGTTCGAACGCGTCGGTTCTCTCTCCCTTGATGAGATGCTTCAGGATCGCCCCATCGAGTGTCGAGGCGACATAGACGTCCGCATAGCCGCTCTTGTCACTGGTGAATACGACACGCATTCCATCCGGAGAGACTGCCGGGCCCCTGTTGAAGTAGGAATGGTCACTCCGATGATCGGTTAGGAGCTTCGCCGTGTCACTGAGGCGTGAACGTTCGGCGACCTCGGGCCAGTAGTTGCGCTTGAGCCACTCCTCCCACTTGCGCGAGAGCTCGGCCGGCTTCAGACCCAGCGTCTCACGGAGCGTTCGGTCGAGGTTCTGTGTGCGCGCGAGGTCGTGGACTATCTCGGACACTTTCTCGCTTCCGTACTGCTCGGCAATGAAGACAAAGACCGACTGTCCCTCCTTGTAGACTGCGTATCCGCCGAAGAGATACTCCAGTGGAATCACGACATCGGATATGACCATGTCGCGGATCATCATCTCAGCATTCGTGTCCCATCCCTGGGAGGCATACTCAGCCAGACCCTCGGCGAACCAGAGCTGGACAGGATTGAAATAGGCCTGGCGGATCACGGATTCCGCCAGACCGCGGTAGACGATATCGAACATGAACACGTGTGTGAGCTCGTGGTGGATCACGTGGCGCAGTTCATCGTAGGAACCCGTGAAAGGGATGACGACTCGGTTCTTGAAGAGCTCCATGAATCCCCCCACGCCCTCGCCGACGTGTGAAGACAGGATGTTCGTCTGCTGGAACTCATTGTGGGAGGCGTAGATGATGATGGGGATAACGGTGGAAAGCTCGTGGTTCAGCACTTCCTCGAGGCTGTCGTTCGACTCCTCCACGATCTGCGTCACCGCCTCGGCGAGATCCTCGAGACCCGAGTAATAGTAGACGTCGAAGTGCTCCGTCTTGACAATCTCCCAGTCGAACCGCTCGTACTGGACCTTGTTACGCCCGAACCGGGTTGCAGAAGCATTCGGCCAGGCTGAGAACAGGATCAGCAGCGCGACAGTGAGGGGGATAGAGACATTCCTGGAGAATCGAAACAGCATCTGATAGTCCGTTCGTTTGGTGACCGGAGGTTACCTGCATTCTAGCACCGCACGACGCAGTGTCAACAACGCCCACCCTCGCTTGTTCTGACACGTCGGACACGATGGTGATCGCATGGCCTGCAAGAAACAAGAACGAAGAGGTTGACACGAGCGTCCGTCGTAGCGAAGATGTGAGACGCATTCTCGCACTGAGTTCTTCGATGGAGAGGATCTGTGTTGAGCAAGTCCCCTGGACATTCGACTGGCAGATGTATGCGGATCGCTGCCTGTGCTCCGTTCGTTGCGGCCGCAGTCACTCTGATCGCGGCGCTGATCTCCTGCAGCGGCCCGGCCGATGATCCGGCCTCGGAAGGCCCGGCCGCCGATGGCTCCACCGTCACCGAGGCAGAGTACATCGACTTCATCTCCGCCCTGACGGTTGCTCTCGAAGAAGGCCTGACCGGGGATACAGCTGATCTCAGAGTATCCGAACTCGGGGTGAAGGTACTGGCCGATGGCGACATCGAGCTGATTCTCGACGGTCTCCGCCGTGACCCGATCCACTGGGCGAAGGTCGAGCTATCCATAGACGAACGGATCGAGCTGATCAGAAGAGAGAGCCACGGTTCGAAGAGCGGCACGGATCCGGAGAACGAGCAGTAACGGCGTGGGCAGGTCAAGCGACACGCTACTGGGATCACCCACCGATACACTCCTCTACTCACAGACCTATCAGATCGCGTACCAGCAGAAAAACCATCAGAACACCGAAGAATGCGATGCCGACCTGCTGCCAGATCAGCAACTGGCGTTCAGTGAGCGTCCTGCGGCGCAGCTTCTCCAGCAAGAGGAGCAGGAGGTGACCTCCGTCCAGTATGGGAAGCGGCAGGAGGTTAATGAGGCATAGGTTCAGGCTCAGAACCGCCATGAACATGAAGAAGTAGCTTCCACCCCACCTCGCACTCTCACTCGCCATCTGTATCACGCGGATCGGCCCACCGAGCTGCTCCGACGACACCTGCCGCGTCACAAGCCCCCAGATGAACCGGCCTATCTGAGAAATAGTAGAGACAGAGATACTGACACCCGTCGTCAGCGCATGCCATGGACCAAGGCGACGCGTCTCCCATGGACGCATGATACCGATGAGACCGACTGCCTTGGTCTCTGCGTCCGCCTGCCCCTCGCCCTCCTCAGGAACAAGAACGGCGCTCATCGATACCCCATCTCGTTCCCAGACTATCTTGGTCTCTTCGAGCGGACGTTCGTGGATGAGGTCCCCAAGTTCGTACCACGTCGACACGGCGTTGCCGGCAATCGACACGATCCTGTCCCCGGAGCGCAGCCCCGCGCGATCCGCCGGGCCACCGCGCATGACGTCTCCGATAACGGGCGGAATGCGTGGCGTGATTCCGAGGACCACGGGTTCTGCATCAGGGTCATCGCTCGCGGACATATCGACACGGATCTCCCGTCGCTCGCCCCCAGCATCACCGATCACCCACAGCGTGAAGTCCTCCCCGACCCCATCCAGCTCCTCGTAGACATCGCGCCAGGTATCTACATCGACGCCACCCACTGCCACTATCAGATCACCGCCGACAAGTCCCGCCTGCTGAGCCCGTGACCCAGGCGTCACCTCATCAATGATCGACTGACCAAGAGTCGGCGATCCGGCGATCATGAGAACGAGCGACGTGATAACGATGGCCCATACGAAATTCGTGACCGGTCCTGCAGCTACGATGAATGCGCGCAGCGCGATCGGCTTGGCCACAAATGTCCACGGCTCTGCCCCCGAAGGGTCGGCGATGTGCTCGGCTCCCGCCATCTTCACATACCCACCGAGTGGGATGAGCGAGATGGCGTACTCCGTGTCACCCCTGACGAAACTCACGATCTTCGGTCCGAAGCCTATCGAGAAACGCTCCACGCGAACGCCGGAGATGCGCGCCGCGAGGAAGTGCCCAACCTCGTGCACAATGATCAAGATGCCCAGGAGAATAGCGGCGAAGAGGTAGAAGATGTACATGATGCTCCCATTCTTTCTGCTTCAGTACCGAGCAAGCGGCCGATCGGTCCGGGAGTGCTCCGGCCGGAATACCGTGTTGCGTCCGGGCAACCCGCTCAGTCTGCCAGCTGTGCCACAATGCCCAGAGCAAAAGCTCTCGCCTCGTCCTCGGCGGCAAGTATGTGATCCATGTCGTCGGCCGGCGCGACGCGAATGCCATCGAGCGTCGCCTCTATGACCAACGCGATCTGTCCAAACCGAATCAGCTCCTCGGCGAATGCTTCGACCGCCACCTCATCGGCGGTCGCCGCTATGGTTGACGCGGTACCTCCGATCCGTCCGGCCCCGACCATAAGCCCGTAGCATGGGTAGCGAGCTTCGTCCAACGGCTCGAAGCCGAGTCCGCCGATTGCTCCCAGATCACACCGTCCGAAAGCGACAGGCGGAGGGTCCGGATAAAACATCGCATACTGAATCGGCACCTTCATGTCGGGCTCCCCAAGGTGCGCGAGGAGGCTCCCGTCTGTCAGCCGCACCAGCGAGTGCACGATGGACTGCGGGTGGACGACGACGTCGATTCTGTCGTACGGCAGATCGAACAACCAGTGGGCTTCGACGACCTCAAGCCCCTTGTTGAACATCGAGGCAGAATCGACCGTAACCTTCCGGCCCATATTCCATGTGGGGTGGTTTAGAACATCATCAAGCGAAGCCGTCGCCGACGCTTCGGAGGACATGCCTCTGAGCGGACCGCCTGACGCCGTGAGCGTCACGCCGTCTACCTCATCGCGGTGCGTGCCCTTCAGACATCTGAAGATCGCGCTGTGCTCGCTGTCAACCGGAATGAGTTCGCTCTCTGTCGCCGATGCCATCGGAATGAGAAGCTCGCCCGCCATGACCAGCGACTCCTTGTTCGCAACAGCAACGCGGTTGCCGGCGCGGACAGCGGCGAGCGCGGGCTTGAGACCCGACGAACCGACCAGAGCATTGAGGACCAGATCCAGTTCCGGGTCGCCGGCGAGTTCCTCGAGGGCCCCGGCGCCTCTCTGCACCACCACGCCCGGAGGGAAATCCGCGTCTCCGGCCTCGTCACCGACTGCCACTCGCTGAGCGCCGAAACGGGCTGCCTGCTCGGCGAGGAGAGTTGAGTTGCTGAGAGCGGAGAGAGCCACCACCTCGAATAGCCCAGGAGACGCGGCAATGACCTCAAGCGCCGCACGGCCTATCGAGCCGGTCGAGCCGAGGATTGTTATCCGCTTCGGGACTGTCATGATAGATCTCCGGGGATGGCCATTCTGCTCGGTGCACTACAATCAGTACATTACGATCAGTGCACTACGAAATGGAGGTAGTAGTAGACGAGCGGCGCCACAAACAGAACGCTGTCGAACCTGTCCAGCATCCCTCCGTGCCCGGGAAGCGCACGGGACGTGTCCTTTATCTTCACGTCTCGCTTGAGGAGCGACTCAACAAGATCACCCAATGTCGCCATGACTGATGACCCGATGCCGAGTATCATAACGTCGAGGAAAGAAAGATAACTTGCGAACGTGAACTTGGCAATTGTCGCAACCAACAGCGAGCTGATGATACCACCGACAGCGCCCTCTACCGACTTGTTCGGGCTGACTCTGGGCAGAAGTTTCCGCTTCCCGAAGGCGTGGCCGAAGAAATACGCACCTGTATCACTGCCCCACGCGAGCGCGAACGCGAGGATCACGAACCAGCCTCCGGTGTCACCCCAGGGGGCCGATTGACCCAACCTTCTGAGAAGGATGATGTGGCTTCCGAGCCAGGCCACATAGAAGATACCCAGAATCGTCGTCGAGATGTGAAAGACAGCCAGTTTGCTGTCTCGACGCGTCAGTTCCATCACCATGACACCGATGAGAACCAGCGTAATGAAGAGACTCGAAAAGAGTCCTCCCTGGAAATAGACATACCAGGAGACACCGAGGCCGGCTCCCACGCCCAGCTTCTTGTACGGCTCGATGCCCTTGGCCTCCATCATCGTGTAGAACTCGAAAAGCCCCACACCGATGACGAGATTCATGGCGAGGAGAAAGCCGATACCTCCAACAAGGGAGAACACGATTGCGACGGGAACACCGACCGCGGCGGTCATGAGTCGTCTGGTGAGCTGCTTCCTGTCGATTGCCATGCGGCCTACGCTCCCACTCGGCCGAAACGCCGCTGTCGCGTCTGGTAGTCCTCTATCGCCGCGAACAGGTCTCGCCGTCTGAAATCCGGCCAGAGGACATCCGTCATGTAGAGCTCGGTGTAGGCGATCTGCCACAGGAGGAAGTTGCTTATGCGCATCTCGCCACTCGTTCGTATGAGGAGATCCGGATCGGGAAGATCGGGGCAGTAGAGATTGCGGCGAAAGACATCATCGTCGATGTCGGCCGGCTTCAGAGTTCCGCGCCTGACGTCACGAGCAATCGAACGCACGGCATCAACGATCTCGGCTCGCCCTCCGTAGGAGAGCGCGAGGTTGAGTCTCAGACCCGTGTTCCCGGACAGCCTCGCCGTGCACCTCTCGAGTCTCTCCCTTACATACTTGGGAAGCAGATCGATGCGACCGATTGCCTGCAATGTGATGTTGTTCTCATCCATTTCCTCAATCTGATCCTTGAGGGTCTGATCCAGAAGATGCATGAGCGCGGAGACTTCCTTGCGGGGGCGCGTCCAGTTCTCCATGGAGAACGTGTAGAGAGTTAGCTCGTCCAGCTCAAGTTCGGCCGCTGCTGTGACGATGTCTCTGACCGATTCACGCGCGGCGGCGTGCCCGGCTATGCGCGGCAACCGGCGGCGTTTGGCCCACCGTCCGTTGCCGTCCATGATGATCGCAATGTGGCTGGGCAGACGCGTAACATCGACGCCCGAACGGGCAAGAGCGTTCTTGTGTCTGCGTCCTGCCATGGTCTCTCCAGTGACTCGCAGATGAAGGCGGCCGGATCGCGCGCCAGCCGCCTTCGTCAGTTCCTGCGGCTCGTTGCGGCCTTCAGCCCTGCTCGATCGAATCGAACGGGCACTCATCCACGCACAAAGCGCAGTCGGTGCAGAGATTCGGATCGATTACGTACTTGTCCGGTCCCTCCGAAATCGCCTCCACAGGACACGCGCTCACGCACGCGCCGCATGAAGTGCATGTGTCGGTGATCACGTACGCCATTCAGACCTCCAATCGAGAATCCGACTCCACAATCCAGCCACAAGGATTAGACCTTCATCAGCTCCTTCTCCTTGGCATCGAGCACACTGTCCACTTGCTTGGAGTATTTGTCCGTCAGGTCCTGAATCGTGTGGTCGTGCGCCCGGTGGAAATCATCCTCAGAAATATCACCGGCCGTCTTCATCTTCTTGAGCGATTCGTTAGCGTCCCTGCGAATATTCCTGATTGACACACGGCCTTCCTCGGCCAGCTTGTGGACAAACCGAACAAACTCCTTCCTGCGTTCCTCCGTGAGCGCGGGAATCGGAATCCTGATGATGTTGCCGTCGTTCGATGGATTCAGACCAAGATCCGCCTTGAATATGGATTTCTCGATGTCACCAATGATGCCCTTTTCCCACGGTTGCACGATCAGAAGTCTCGCTTCCGGCACACTTATATTGGCGACCTGCCTGAGCGGAACCGTGGTGCCATAGTACTCGACCTTCACCCCATCGAGAAGCGAGACAGTGGCTTTCCCGGTGCGTATCTTCGCGAGTTCACGCTTCACCGCATCCACGGACTTCGACATTCTCTCTTCAGTCTGGGCGAAGAGTTCTTCCATCGGCTAGTCCTCCTTCACGACAGTCCCGACCGATTCGCCGTCGATCACCCGCCGTATGTTCCCGGTGGTCCAGAGATCGAACACGACGATCGGTAGCCTCTGCTCCCTGCATAGCGAGAAAGCCGTCGTATCCATGACGGCGAGTCTTCTCTCGATTGCCTCTGTGTAGGTGAGCTCCGCATACCGCTTGGCATCCGGATGGATTGCAGGATCGGCGTCGTAGATACCGTCGGTCTTCGTGCCTTTGAGAAGCCCGTCAGCCATAATCTCAGATGCTCTGAGAGCGGCCGCCGTATCCGTACTGAAGAACGGATTTCCCGTTCCTCCAGCGAACATCACAATGCCGCCCGAGCGGAGGTACGCCCTTGCTCTGGCT
>JAUWBY010000152.1 GCA_030609605.1 Candidatus Eiseniibacteriota bacterium | reverse complement strand
AACGAGGAGATCGTCTGGAAGCGCAGGCTTGGCGTAATCCCCATCTGCGAGGTTGTGTGTGATCTTGATCAGGACGGGCTGCAGGAGGTCCTGCTTTCGTCGCGCGCTCCGACCAACGGGATAAGTGCATCCGGGACCACGGACTATTGGTGTGCTTACGCCATATGCCTTGATGCATTCGGGAATGAGGTCTGGAAGCATCGCTTCTGTGGCCCGTATGCCGGGGTAATGGTGGGTGTGGCTGATGTCATCGGAGATGAGCAGATGGAGGTCGTGGCGACCTGTGGCTCCGCGAAGGACGACTGGGCTGGACGACTGACTGTTCTTTCTCATGATGGAGAAGTCATCGCAGATGTGGCCGACTACGGTGGGATGATAGGACTCGTCCTCGCGGATGTGACCGGCGACGGCAGGGAGGAGATCATCTCCGGAGGCGCCGACGGCAGGCTGTTCGTCTTTGACGGCAATCTGAACATCGTGGCCTCCTGCACCGACTCGGCGCGAGGGCGCTATGAGAGTTCCCGATTGAGGCCCGTGGCTGCAAACGATCTCGATGGAGACGGACAGATGGAGATCATTGCGCTTTCTGACAGATGGACAGTGCGTGATTGGGGGCCAAAGCTGGGGAAAGACTCGATTGATTGGGACCCCATTTGCCATCTTGTTGTGCTTGATGGGCAGTTGAGGGAAGAAGTCCGAGCTCCTGTTCCACAGATAGATGGGGAGAGGGTTGCTAATGCAAGGGCTCCGGGGCAGTCAGACTGCTTCGTGCTTGATCTTGACGGTGATGGACACAACGAGGTCGTGCTTGTCGGTGCTGCAGGCACATGTGTGTTTGAGATCGTGGCAGAGGGAGACTAGAAGATGAATCATCTCTGTGACCGAGCCGACAAGGCTCCGGCCGAGAGATACTCCAGGGGCCGGCTGCAGGTGGCGCCGGTTGCCGGGTACGTGGCAAGTGCCATGGTTGTCATCTGCCTGTTCTCCTGCGCGGCGTTCGGGCAGCCCCCGACTCTGCACGCTTCCATACCCGAACTCCTTGAGGAACTCACACTCCCGGAGCAAACGGTGCTTCCCACGTGTGCCACGTCTGTAGAGAGAAGCTCCGGCGCGGAGGGGTCAAGGACGAAGAGCGAGCTGGTCGTCGGGCAGGCCGACGGCTTTGTCACGATCTTTCGGTACGCGCCCGTGACAAGAGATGTCCCATCGGTTCCTATTGCGCTGATGTCGAGGGAACGAGTCGATGATCTCTGCAGCATAAGGCCTTCCAGGAACTCCGTCGCGCGGGATGAGACCTTCATCGTCGCTCTGCAAGGCAGGATCATAACGCTCATCGGCTACGAGGCGATGAGGCCTCTCGCAACGCTTCGGCTGCCCACATGGGCTGGACCCTGTTCCTTTGCCGTTGTGACCGAGAATCAGACTGTCTATGTCCATGATGCCCACTCGGTCTGGGAACTCATCATCTCGCCTCATGGTCGTAACTGGGATCTGTCGGTCAAGAGCGTGATCACCAAGCAGCCCGCGGAGTTCAGAGTTGCGGCTCTGTCCGATAGGCTGCTGGTTATCGGGAACACAGCCGTCACTGAGATCCTGGATTCCGACCGCGTCTGGACGATGGACATACTGGGCGGGGCGGTTCCCGCGCTGGGGGCCAGCGTCCACTGCGCGACGCCGCGCTTCCTGGTACTGGGATGCAACAGTGGGGGCGAAGGGCGCCTGGTGTTGCTTGAGAGGCGCCCGGAGAGTTGGCAGATGAGTGCCGCCATAGACCTCCCGGGCACTATCGAAGCCGCTGCGGTGATCAGCGATAGCACGATCGTGATTGGTGGGACGAGAGTGGCAGTCTGGGAAGGCACGCTGGGCTGGCTTGCCATCATTGCATCCTCGGGCGAGATGCGGGCAGAGGGGGAGCACCCCGTACCGGTAGCCCTGCTCTCGAGGATGGACGGCTACATCGTCGCCCATGGTCCGAGGAGCAACCTGTCCGTGTACGATGAGCAGTTGAGGCCGATCTGGGATCACGCATCGGCGGTGGCGCCGGTCGCCATGTTGGTTCGTGACTTCACCGGCTCCGGACATGACGATCTGGCGATCTCCGGCATCGTCGAGCAGCGTCGTCGTCGGTGGGAGGTAGACTCGATGCGAGTCTACCTGGGTCGTGAGGACATATTCGAGGGCGCCACGATCATCGATGCGGAGGACGACGGCACGGGGGGGCGCTACATCAAGACACAGGGAAGAGCCACCCTGTTTCTAAGCAACAAGCGCGTGCTCATGGACATGCTGGAGAACAACCGTGCCGAGGCGCTGCGTCTGATGGCAGCCGGGAATGCGGATGGCGCTTTCGCGGCTGCAACTCGCTCGAGAGCCGCGGCAGCTGCTCTCGGTCTGAGATCGTCGGTCAAAGAGCTCTCAGGCCTGCTTGCCGAGAGCAGGTCGCTGCCCCGCAGAACGCGGGGGACACTGGTGAGTGCCGCGCTTCTCTTCGTACTTGGCTCGTATGTGGCCTTCCGGCGAGTCAGGAAGAACGCCGGTCTCGCGGCGACCCTGATCCCATCAGCCGTGTTCCTGGTCTCTGCAGGCATTGCCTGGGCGACGTTCGGATCTCTGAGATGGTCGGGTCTTCTTCTCCTTGGAGGGATCGTGCCGACAGCGACCTGGGTGGGGTCCGCCGGCCGGCGACGGCTGGCCTACTCGGCCCTTGTCCCCGGGGCTCCCATAGAGGAACTGAGTGCGAGGATCATGGGGTTCATCCATGGGGGACAGGGGGACTTCAGGGCGCGGAACGGGTCTCGTGTCAGCGACGATGCGAGGAAGAACATCACCCAGCTTGCATACCTGGCCCGGGAGATGATGCACAATCTGGGTGAACGCGAGCGCTACGAGAGCATCAGAGCAGTTCTTGCAAAGAGCGCAGCGACCTTCAGGGAACTTGTTCTGCCCGAGACGAGCTGCCTCTGTGATCTTGGGCATGAGATGGCCTTCGCGGTGGCGCCTCTGAAGGTGATGGAGTCCGCAGCTCAGAACATCATGCGTGCACTCGACAGCATTCTCGATGGTGGAACTCAGGACGAAGAGTCGTTTGGGGAGCATCTGAAGGCGATCCAGGACGGGCGCCGCCGGCTCGTCGATGCGGCGGAGGAGGTGCGGGATGCGGTCCTTGGGAATCCAGGGTGCTCCATCAATTCGGCGTTGGGAGACGTGCTGGAGCTCAGGCAGCAGTTCCTTACCGAGCACCGCGTCGTTGTCGAGACCTCGCTCTCTATCCCGGAGACTGCTGATGCCGTCAGAGGTTCACGCTACGTGCTCTTCAGCATTCTCGAGAATCTGCTTACGAACGCGGTCCGCTCGATGAGCGAGTCGGCGGAGAAGAACCTCAGCGTTTCGGCGTGGAGTGATGGGAGTGTGTGCCATGTCGAGGTCTCGGACTCAGGTACGGGGATGAATGAAGAGGAGCTGGGCATGGTCTTCGCCGAGCGGGATGACGCATCGTCCGGAGGGTTCGGGTTGCCCTACTCGAAGCGGACCTTGAGAAAACTGGGTGGTGACATCACGGTCAGAAGCGAACCTGGACGTGGGACCACGGTCCGTGTGACCGTTTCCCATTGGAGTCCCGAGACTACTGGAGGAACCGATGGCAGGACATCGTGAGGTGCGGCGCAAGTTGCTTCTTGTGGATGACAGCGCGCCCTTTCTCGAAGCAGCCGTCGTTGTCTTGTCGCCGGAGTTCGACTGTGTGACCGTCACGGATCCGGCGGCGGTTCTTGAAGCATGTCATGCAGAGGATCCGGACGCTGTTCTTCTGGATCTCTACTTCGATGGCAAGCCCCGGGGTTTCGAGATCCTGACCGAGATTCTCAGTGAGCATCCATTCCTTCCGGTCATCATGTGGACCGAGTCCGAGTCCATGGCGGAGGAGCTGAAGGCGCAGGAACTGGGTGCGTTCCACTACGTCAGGAAAGAAGCCCGTCCCGGCGATGTGGTCGTCGTTGTTGATGCGGCCTTGAGATATCGGCGGGTCCTCATCTCACACGACACTCTCCGTGCCGCCGATGACAGGAAGTGGGGGGAATTCCTGTACGCCGGTGATGCGATGGCACGCATATTCTCCGACCTGTCGAAGATAGCCGTTTCCGATAATGCAGTTCTGATCACCGGCGAGACCGGTGTGGGGAAGGGGCTGCTCGCTCGCGAGATCCATCGCCGCAGCTCAAGGGCCAACGGTCCGTTCGGGGTAGTCGAGTGTGCCTCTCTTCCTGATACCATCGTGGAGAACGAGCTCTTCGGACACGAGCGAGGTGCGTATACTGGCGCCGTATCACAGCAGATCGGGAGCTGCGAAGCAGCAGATGGAGGCACGCTCTTTCTCGATGAGATCGGTGACATGCCTCTCGTCTCGCAGGCCAAGCTTCTGCGTCTCGCCGATGAGGGGAAATTCAAGCGGCTCGGGGGAAAGCACGACAGAAGCGTGGATGTGAGGATTGTCGCGGCGACGAACCACCCGCTTGCCGAAGAAGTCAAGGCCGGGACGTTCCGCAAGGATCTCTTCTACAGATTGAACACGTTCCACATCGAGATACCCCCACTGAGAGAGAGACGTGAGGACATCGTTCCGCTCGCCAGACACTTTGCCGCCGAGTACGCAACAGATGGGGGCAGCGGATTTGCCCTTTCGCCCAGTGCCGAACTGTACCTTCTGTCTCAGTGTTGGGACGGCAATGTGCGCGAGCTCAAGCACACCATAGAGCGTGGATGCGCCCTTGCCGGGGGGTCGATACTTTCCCCTCAGGATCTGGCCACGCGCGTGAGAGAGGAGTCGCTCCCGCTCGACTACGAAAGAGCCAAGGAACGGGTACTCGTGGACCTCAAGCGCACCATGGCGAGCGAGGCTCTGAGCCGGAATGAAGGGAATATCACTTCTGCCGCGAAGGATCTCGGCGTCTCCCGGCAGACGTTCCATCGCTTTCTCGTTGAGACCGGCTTGGCGAAGCACGAGAAATAGGCGGCGCGGCAGGTCCGGCCTGGCTAAGCACGAGAAATAGCCGGCGTGACAGGTCCGGCCTGGCGAAGCACGAGAAATGGCCGGAGCGGCGCGTCCGGTTCAGCGAAACCCCGCCGACTGTCGCATCGATTATCTGAGATTGTCAGTATCAGACGACCGCGAAACCCCGTCGACTGTCGCATCGACCGCCCGCTACTGTCAGCATCCGTTGACAGCAAGACCTACCAGCCAGTGCCCCTATTCTCCTTCCGTCGTCCGGGCTGTCCTATTCTCCGGACAGTTTGCCCATGCATGCCTCCAGCACGGCTTTCTCGAGAGACATCCCACACTTCCAGTAACTGGCAGCGATACCAGCTGTTAGACCATGCGGCCCTGTGTCTTCGTTGGCCCGTGGGCGATTGGCATCCAGCTTGCCCTGTTGGAGTGGCAGTAAAGGGGGTGGAGCTCATGATGCGCGTACTGGTTATCGATGACGATGTCGAATTCACGGAGCACCTCAAGGCGGTGAAGCCCGTAGAGGTGTCGATGGAAGTGGTCCACAATTCAGAGAGGGTCTTTGCACACCTCCGAGCTGGTATCCCGGACGTCATCGTGCTCGATCTGAGTATGGCGCCGACACTCGCTACCGACAGTGCGAGCGAGGGACTGGCGATCCTGGGAGCGATCATGGGCATGGCCATGAGCCAGGAAACCGCCTACCAGGCCACCGGCCTCATGCTCGCTTACTCCGCGG
>JAUWBY010000360.1 GCA_030609605.1 Candidatus Eiseniibacteriota bacterium | reverse complement strand
GGTTCGAGATCCTGTTTGGAGCGGACTTGTTCATGGGTGACGAGGGGACGTTCGGGGCATACGATGAGAACGACTCGGTGTACGCGAAGTTGAAGTACAGCTTCTGAGATCGTCTGGAGACCGTTGGATTATTGAAAGGGGAAACGACAGTGGATATCGTCAAGGTCGCGGATGCGGAGTCTCGCGAGAACCCGCACGGTGTTGATGCGAGGGCTCTCCACGAGAGTGAGCGCGCGCTTGTTTCTCACATCACACTGCATCTGGGCGAGGCGCTCAAGCGGCACATCACTCCCGTTGACGTGATCTTCTACGTTCTAGAGGGCACAGGTGTCGTCGAGGTCGGGGAGGACAAGACGGAGGTCGGCGCTGATACGCTGGTCGATAGCCCGGCGAAGATCCCGCACTGCTGGTACAACGAGAGCAGCGAGACGCTCAGGTTCCTGGTGATCAAGGTGCCGCGCCCGACCGGACCGACCAAGGTGCTGTAGGCCGGTGGAACCACGTGGTCGCTAGTTCCATGGAGCCCGAAGTAGTCCGAGTGCGGCACCGGCCTCGCGCCCGCGAGGCCAGTGCGGAATCAGCGGTTCTGGTTCAGAACGAGTATCTGACCTTGACGTATGCCTCATCGTTGTCACTGAACTGCCCGAACTGAGTTGACGAATCACCCTCGAGGAGCAGGGCGCCCGCGGCGATCTCGGCGCTGTCTGTTGGGTAGTAGGTTAGCTCCGGTCCTCCGAAGAAGGCGGACCGGTTCGCGACGTCCCCGAAGTCGGCGATCTCGGCGGCGAACGCCAGCCGCGCCCTCAGGTCACCGTGAAGGAAGTCCCTCTCGAGAGCAACGAGGAAGTAGTCCTCCAGCCCATCGGGCCCACGGTCGGTGAAGAAACCATGCAGGTACTGGGCGTTCACATAGAGCCCGTTCCGGAAGGTGTAGTCCCCCCCGACAACGTACTTGACGTACGGGTCGTCGCTAAGAGCCAGGTGCAGCGAGGTATCGCCGGGCGCGGTTACCGCGGTGTATGTCGCCTCAGCGGGCAAGAACAGCGCGCACTCAGCCCATACTCCAACATCCTCGACGGCCCCGGCGATGTCCATTCCAACAACCTGCTGTTTGGGATACTCCAAGGTTGTGTGGATGTCCACGGTGCCAGGAGTGTCGGCAGGAGTCATGTTCACTGCAGATGGCAGCGGCCAGTCATCTGGTCCGTACACGTAAGATACGGAGCAGTCGTACCCCAGGAGCTCTCTTCTGATTCTCAATCCGATGCTCGCTGTGTCCTGCGGGCGCTCATCCGGAAGGGTCACCTCGTCTGTCAGGGTCCCTAGACTGAGTTCAGGGGGGAGTGGGAAGGATGCGGGGACCTGCCAGCTTGAGGAAGGAGACCTCGCCGGGGTGAAGACCGGGACCACCACGCCGGTGACGGTGAAGTCCCCGGGGTAATAGTCGACCCGGACCGCCGTCGTTGGTATCTTCCGGCCGAGATCCAGGATGTCTTCGAAGTCGTCCGGGTTCAGGTTGTCTACCACGTTCAGTTTGTCAGCGGTTCCCCAAGCGATCCGTTGCTTGCCGATCCGAACGTCCATGTCGTCGAGCATGAGCCCGTACAAGTCCACATAGGCCTCATACATCTCAAGACGCCAGGGTTGAATGCGATCGCTGTCCTGGAGTTCAGCCGATGACTGCACGTCGGGGAAGCCCGAGTACCGGACACGCGACTCGGAATGAAACACGGCGTCCGCGGATCGCACGTCGAGCTTCAGGCCAAGCTGGACCTCGTTCCACGTGTAGCCGTCGTCTCCGCCTGGACGCCAGCGGTTGTCCGCTGTGAGCACCCCGCCGAGCTCCGGCGTCCCCTGAGCGGAGCCGGCCAGGAGCATGGTAGCAACCAGAGCTGCAACAAGCACGTTCGTGCGGCTCATCTACGTCCCTCGTTTCCTATCTTGATTCTCCAAGGTTGTCGTGGCACCGGTGGTTCGATCAGATCAGAAGCGCTTCAGATAGCGCTGCGTGAACTGCTT
>JAUWBY010000017.1 GCA_030609605.1 Candidatus Eiseniibacteriota bacterium | reverse complement strand
ACGGCTGCCGTGTGCCGCTCTTCGATTCCGAAGAGCGTGAGCGGGACCCCTATGTGGTTGTTGTAGTTGCCTTCCGTCTTGGCCACGCACCACTGCCTGGCCAGCACGGCGGCGATCATGTCTTTGGTCGTCGTCTTCCCGTTCGTTCCCGTTATGGCAACGACACGCACTGCAAATTTGTCTCTGTACCAACCGCTCAGGGTCAGGAGAGCATCGGTCGTGTCCGACACCCGGACGAGCGGCCCGGAGGCTGACTGGATCCCGGCGGACTCGGCAACCACGGCGGCCACAGCGCCTCTTTCGAACGCCGCACCGACGAACTCGTGCCCATCGTGACGTTCTCCACGAATGGCAATGAAGAGCTCGCCCGTTCGTATGGTCCGTGAATCGATCGAGACTCCTGTTGCCGCAGCAGTCGGAAGACCGTCTCTGACTACGCCCAGGGCCCGTGCCATCTCGATCAAGAGCACCCTCTCCATTCAGTGTGCCTCTGGTTTCCTGGCAGCGATCGCTGCCCTCGCCTCTTCACAATCATCGAAGTGGAGCCTCTCGTTGCCCACGATCTGGTAGTCTTCGTGCCCCTTCCCAGCGATCACGACGATGTCACCTGTCGCTGCAGCCAAGATGGCCGCCGCGATGGCTTCGCGCCGGTCCTCTACGATGTTGACGTCGGCAACGCCGCCGGTCCCACCGGTACGGCCGGCTCCGGCATGCCGATCGACACGAGCGCCTCTGCCCGAGGCAACCTCCACGTCGTGCACGCCCTCAAGGATTTCAGCAATGATGGCGCCGGGCTCCTCGGTTCGCGGGTTGTATGAAGTGATCACGACCAGATCCGACATGCGGGCGGCTATGCGGCCCATCATCGGACGTTTTCCTCGGTCTCGGTCGCCGCCACATCCGAACACCGTTATGATGCGGGCCGGATTCAGATCCCGGATTGCCGTCAGGACCTGCTCGAGCGCGTCCGGAGTGTGTGCATAATCCACAACAACCGAGAACCCTTGGGCCCCCTGGACGAGTTCCAGCCGTCCAGCTACCCGCTTCACCTTGCCCAACCCCGCCCGAACGGATTCGAGCGGCACGCTCTGCGTCACGGCCACAGCAGTGGCCGCGAGAGCGTTCATGACATTGAAGCCGGCAATGAGGTTGAGACGCACATCGATCTCGCCGGCGGGCGTATGGAAGATGGCCGTCGTGCCCTCGGCGTCCGTCTCAGTGCTCGAGGCGTAGACGTCTCCATCAGTCATTCCGTAGGAAAGCACGGCGACTCGCTCCGCATCGGACAGTGATTCCAGGAGCTCCCGGCCGAAGGCATCGTCGCGGTTCACGATCACCGATGCTCCCGGCTTGCCGGCCCCGCCGGCAATGAGATCGAACAACTTTCTCTTGGCCGCTCCGTACTCGGCGATCGAACCGTGGAAGTCGAGATGATCACGCGAAAGATTCGTGAATGTTGCCGTGTCGATCTTCATGCCGAGCACGCGCCCCAGAGAGAGAGCGTGCGACGACACCTCCATCGTGACAGCCTCCACGCCGTCGTCCAGCATTGAGGCCAGGAGTCTGGCCAGATCGACGGCTTCCGGACTCGTCCGTTCCGCAGTCGAGTTCGCCCCTGTCCCACGATATCCGAGGGTCCCGATGACGCCTGTCCTGATGCCGCTCTCCTTCAGAATCGAGTCAATGAGGTGCAGCGTTGTCGTCTTCCCGTTCGTTCCTGTGATCGTGTGGACCTTGAGACGCTCTGACGGCCTTCCGTAGAACTCATGCGCCACGGGACCCATCGCGGCCCGCGTGTCGGCGACCACAACCTCCGTGATTCCCGCGGTGCCGGTCGGCTCCTCGACGAGAGCGGCAACAGCTCCCCTCCGCGCGGCGTCCGCAACGTGCGAGTGCCCGTCGGTAACAAACCCCCTGACGGCGACAAAGAGGCCGTCTTCTCTCACCATTCGTGAGTCGTACTCGACGGCGCCTACCTCGATCTCGCCGATTGAGGCCTTCGCATGTACGTCGGCAATCTGAAACTGCACGCCGCTTCCTCCAAGAACGTCCTCGAGTTTCCTAAGCACGGGTGCCCTCTAGCCGGGAGTGCAGGTCAGAACGACCCGATCTCCCGGTTCAATTTCTGATCCGGGTCTGGGAAGCTGCGTCTGAACCAGGCCGCTTCCCTCGAACGCCACAACGAGGCCAAGACTCGAAGCGAGCCTGCGGGCGGCTCTCACGCTCATTCCCCGAAGCTCCGGCATCCGCGCCGGATTGCCGATACCCGTATCGGTGGAAACCGGCCGTGTAGCGGTGGCAACACTGCTGCGAGCGTTGACCAGATTGTGCGGCGGCGCCGTCGGCAGAATCCCTGTTGCTCCGACCGGTACGATCAGATCGGAACCTCGGCCTCTCGAACCGAGGCCGAATGAGGCACTCATGTCCGGCACGGCGTTCTCACCAGCACCACAGTAGAGAGGGTCTCCGTCCGCTCGTCTCCGGAGTCGCTGCCTTCCGAACACCAGATCATGACCAGACCCTCTGACGAGCCGCTCGACAATGCGACGGAAGACCGGAGCCGCGACCTCGCCACCCAAGCCTCTTCCCCTCGGCTCATCTATCACGACCAAGCAGACAATCCCTGCATCCTCAGCCGGGGCGAAACCAACGAACGATGAGACCCACTTCCCGGGCGCGTACCCGCGAATGCCCGGTACCACCTTCTGCGCAGTTCCGGTCTTGCCGGCCACAGTCACCTCATCAAGTGAGGCTCTTGTCCCGGTCCCACGCTCCGTTACCTCAACCATGATGTCGCGCACAGCGGCAGCGACCTCGGGCTCGACCACGCGCCGAACGACGCACGGCCGGGCCTCCTCCACGACCCGCCCATCACCATTGAGAACAGCCTTCACGATGTGCGGTTCCATAAGGCAGCCGCCGTTCGCAATGGCGGAATATGCGGTGACAAGCTGAAGCGCCGTCACTGCGATCTCCTGGCCGATGCCGATAGTGTGCACAGAACGCGCGCTCCATTCAGTCGGCTCCCTGAGCGTTCCACGAACCTCACCGGGGAGGTTTATGGCCGTGAGACAACCGAAACCGAAACCCCTCGCGTACGAATAGAGAGGGCTCTCTCCAACTTCTTCGGCTATCTGTCCGAAGCAGATGTTCGACGATTTCACGAGCGCCGTCTCGAAGTCCATCCAGCCGTGCGGTTTGACATCCCGAATGGTGAAGCTCCCAAACCGCCCCTTCCCCTGGAATGCATAGTAGACGGATGTCATGTCAGCGGCATCCGTAGCGAGAGAGGCGCAGGCCGTGAAGACCTTGAAGGTCGATCCCGGTTCGAATTGGTCGGTTATCGCTCTATTGCGCCAGTTCTCATCGGCGAAGCGATCCGGTCGATTGCAGTCGAAGGACGGCCAGTTGGCCATCGCGAGTATGTCTCCGGTCCACGGGTCCTGCACGATCACAGTTCCGCTTTTCGCCTCGTATTCCCGCACAGTTCGTTCGAGCTCAACCTCGACGATCTCCTGCAAGTTCATGTCGATTGTGAGCACGACGGACATGCCGTCGTCGGGCGTTATCCGCGTGCTGGCAGGCGCGGGTGTGCGCTGTCGCCTGCTGTCCATGTAGTAGTAGACAGTCGCCTCGGACCCGGTGAGCAGGTCGTCCATCCGGCTCTCCATCCCCGAGATACCGTGCCCATCGATATCGGTGTACCCGATGACATGGCACGCGCCCCTGTCAAACGGATAGACCCGCTTCGTTTCAGCAAGGAATTCGATACCCGGCAGATCCATCGCTGCGAGGACCTCGGCCCTCGCCGGCTCGATCTGCCGCTCCACCCACACGAAACCCGCGTTCTTCCTGAGACGCGCCTCGTACGACGACACGGAACCGCCGAGTGCCCTCGACAGCCCCCGTGCCACAGTTCTCGGAGACTCGATTTCACCGGGGTAGGCACAAATAGAGTTGACTGTAAGGTTGTCGGTAAGGCAGACCATGTTCCTGTCGTAGATCTGGCCCCTCTCGGGAGCCAGCTCGACCTCCACCACCTGCTGACGCTCGGCCAGGCCGGCCAGACGAGGCGCATGCACCACCTGGATCAGTATCAGACGGAGCACAATGAATGCCCACACACCCAGACCCACGAGCAGCGTAACGCTGAATCGCCTCGCGTGGACCTGCCCGGACACCATGTGACTAGCCGTTGGTCTGTGCATCGTCGTTCCTCGCGGCCAAATCCTCCGGCCGAACTGCGGGACTGAATACCCCATCCTCAAGGCGGATGATCTCACCCGGTTCCGGATGGCTCATGCCGAGGCGCTCCTGAGCGTATTCCTCAATCCGCTCTCGACTCGAGAGAGCCACACACTCCATTCTCAGAAATCCAATCTCCGTCTCGAGGTGCTCTTGCCTGCACTGGAGTTCCTCGATCTCGGACGCGAGCCTCGTTGCGTAGACCTGTTCCCAGATGCAGAGGACACCCGTCATCAGGGCGGCGCCCCAGATCAGGAGTCCCTTCGCGTGTAGCGGTCCACCTACCCTGTTCACCAGTCGTGTGAGAAGCGGCAGCTGCTTCACTCTGTGGAGTACTTCCTTCACGGTCCTTCGAGCCTCCATCCACCCCCGGCTGAGCCCGCCCTTCATCTCCAGAGCCCTTCCCGGACTGACCGGTTGCCGTCGCCTCATGGCTTCCGGCAGACCGGCCGCCCGGTCAGTTGCTGTCTTGCTGAACCAGCTTTTCGGCAGCTCTGAGTTTCGCCGACCTCGCCCTCGGGTTCCTTTCGATCTCAACGTCGCGCGGACGAACCACACGCCGCGTGAGAATGCGCAGTGTGGGCTTGCGTCCGCACGCGCAGACCGGGAGCTCCCTGGGACAGACGCACGGCCGTTCCGCTCTGATGAAGTGCTGCTTCACGATGCGATCTTCGAGCGAGTGATATGAGATAACGACTACTCTGCCATCCGGACGCAGAAGCGCTTCCGCTTGCGCGAGTCCGGAACGCAGATTGTCGAGTTCGGAATTGACGGAGATCCTGAGCGCCTGGAACACACGGGCCAACGTCTTGTTGCGGTTCCGGGGCTTCGTGCTCACCACGGCCTCAGCCAGCTCCGTCGTTGTCCGACATCGCCCGGCGTGTCGAGCCGCGATGATCGCCCGCGCGATGGCGCGCGCGCGGTGTTCCTCTCCAAAGCTGTATAGGATTTCGGCCAGAGACCGCTCGTCGCTCTTCGCAATGAGATCTTTGGCGCTCATGCCGTAGCCACCGTCCAAGCGCATGTCGATCGGCCCATCGTTGCTGTAGCTGAAACCGCGCTCCGCATCATCGAGTTGCATGGAGGAAAAGCCGAGGTCGAAGAGAATCCCGTCAACGCGGGTGAATCCCCGCTCACCGGCGACTGCGGACAGATTTGCGAAATTGCCTTGAGCGATCTCCACTCTCTCTCCGAACGGCCTGAGCACCCTCTCGGCCTCGTCGCACGCCACGCTGTCCAGATCCACTCCCAGCAGTCTACCGGCGGGAGCATTGTTGAGAATCTGGGTTGCATGACCCCCTGCACCCACGGTGCAATCGATATACTGACCGTCGGTGCGGGTAACGAGGTAGTCGACAACCTCGGTAGCCATGACCGGCAAATGCGCAGCCTGCATTATCACTTCGCTTTGTTTCAGATACGCGGCGTTGTACTGCAAACGACGAGAACGGGACGGGCGAGTACGGTCAGCTCGCTCGAAGATTGTGCGAAGATGCCGGTCCCATGTGTGTGTCCGCGTCGCATGTATTCCTATCGAGGAAGCCGTCGAGTCCAGCGAGGAGCAAGATATCTCTCACATACGGACTCAGACCGGCGATCCTCAGCTCTCCTGCATATGAATGAACGAACTCGAATTCCCGGGCGAGCTTTGCTGCGTCCTGGTAGTCCACGTGATCCACGTCGGAGAAGTCGAGAACGATTTGCGTCCGTCGCGCGGTCAGGAGACCGACGAGGTGCCGGTGCAGCTGACTGAGGTCGCGCGCTCCCATGGATCCGGCCATGAGAAGCACGGTCGCTCTGTCTGTCTCTCTCGGGAGGATGGTCATGTCTCTACTCCTCCCCTCCGTTGCCGGTCACGTCGGTCGCGTTCTCCCATAGGGTCTCCGCAACCTCTTCATAGGAGAGACCAAACTCTGCCTTGTACTTCCGGTACCGCTTGGGATCCCAGAACTCCACACGCTCTATCGCTCCGATCACGAGTACGTCCTTCCGGAGTCCCGTGATCTCTCTCAGACTCTGGGGGATGACAATGCGGCCGTGGCTGTCTACACTCACTTCGCACGCTTGCGACGCGATCTCCCGTGTGAAGAATCTCGACCTACCCGAGGTGAATGGGAGTGAGCGCAGCTTGCTCTCGACGCGTCGCCACTCATCCTGCGGATAGAAGAAGAGGCACCCGTCGAGTCCGAGCGTCAGGACAAAGATCTCCCCCGTGGCCTTCCTGAACTTCGAGGGAATCGAAAGGCGTCCCTTCGAATCGAGCGTGTGTGTGTATGTTCCTAGAAAGGAGGTCATATGGACACCTGGAGCAAGAATCAACCCATTCCATCCCACTTCAACCCACTCGCGGGATACTAGCCGTCCCCCCCAAGTGCTGTCAAGCGAAAAAGACGCCTACGCCATAGGATGTTCACAGGTTTCTGGGGACTCTGACAGCCGGTGGGATGATCCGACCGCATCCCACCCAATCGCGCCGGCGAACCGGGCAATGCAAACGGGAATGCGTGCGTGCAGGGAAACAGACGAGAACGCGCGGATGCAAGGAAGCTGAGAAGGCGTGGATGCGGCGAAGCAAACGAGAGAGAGCGAATGCGAGGATGCTGAGAAGACACACACGGCGAAGCGCCCGGGGTTGTCATCCCGGGCGCTTCGCCTAAGATCAGTCCGAACTCGATGTCCGACCGGCGGTCTCCACCTCTTCCGGATCCCGCTTGTCGTCGCGCTACTTGACGAGCAGCATCTTCCTCGACTCGCTCCCGGTACCTACGGTGAGTCTGTAGAAGTAGACGCCGGATGCTACAGGCCTCCCGCTTCCGTCACGGCCATCCCAGACAGCCGAGCGTCGCCCGGATTCCACGCGCGAGTTCAGAAGAGTGCGAACAAGCGACCCTCTAACCGTGTAGACGGAGAGAGTCACCAACGCGCCGTCGGCGTCGGCCGGCACGATGAACTCTATCGTTGTGAGCGGGTTGAACGGATTTGGAATGTTCTGTTTCAGAAGCTTTCTGGTGGAACCTACAGCATCATCGTCGGGAACACCGACGGGCATCTCGAAGCCATGGAACTGCGTCCGCCACAGATCGTGAAGGAAGCATCCCCATTCGATGCCGGCCCCATCGTCGTAGCTACCTTCACAGTCCCAGACATATACTCCCGTGTCCATTCCGCCAACTACGACTTCCAAATCGCCGTCTCCATCGACATCGGCCACAGTCGGAGATCCGTAGATGTCGGCTCCGGTCTGGATAGGCCACCCGTCCAGAATCGTGCCGTCAAGATCGAAGGCAAACAACTTGCCGGAATCACTGCCGACGATCAGCTCGAGATCAGGATCGGCATCAACGTCGGCGATTACTGGACTCGATTTCACGTTCGTGCCCAGGAACTGGGGCCACCCGGCTATCGTGTTGCCCTGGTAGTCCCATATCCTGATCTCACCATCAGAACCGACCTGGACGAGTTCGAGAAAGCCATCGCTCGTTATGTCTGCGAGGACAGGCGAGGGTGGGAAGTCCCCGCTGTTCGCTATCGATTTCGGCCACCCTGCGAGCGGGTTCCCCTCGTGGTCAAACAGCCAGACACTCCACGACAGGGACACAATGGCGATCTCCAGGTCATCGTCCCCGTCGACGTCTCCAACGGCGGGTGAGCTGTACGCCTTGACGCCGATGGATATCGGCCAGCCAGGCACATTGGAACCATCCGCATTGAAGCAGTAGACGCTCTCTGTGGAGGCCGGCTGCAGGATCTCAAGCTCACCATCACCGTCTATGTCTGCAATCGCCGGAGAAGCATAGACCCACGGGTTACCGAGATCAGCGAAGACGCCGATCGTGAGCGGGTCATCGTCCCCGTCGATAAACTCGGATCCGTTGTAGCTCCAGCAGTAGAGCTTGCCGTCCGCACATGGAATTATCACTTCGTTTCGTCCATCGTTGTCGAGATCGGCCAGGGCCGGGCTTGCCCAGCAGAACCTCCCCGTGGTGACGGGCCACCCCGAAACGATGCTGCCGTCCTCCCCATTCCATACGAACACTTCGTGCGCGGGAACCCCACCCACCCCTACGTCCTCCCAGGCCGCCGCGACTATCTCCACGCCGTTGTCGCCGTCCACTTCGCCGACCGCCGGAGTGGAGCGATATCCACCCTGACCATCCACGATGAAGATACCGGCGGTCCTGGGGTCACCGTCCCCATCCAGTACCTCCGTGCCATTGGCGTGCCATGCATAGATCTGTTCCGAAGCAACCAGGACCTCGTTTGAACCGTCACCGTCCAGATCAACGACCACGGCACTCGAGTAGATGCCTGCGGATGTCGGGAGAGGCCAGCCCGAGAGGCTCGGCGGATTGGTGCTGATACTGAGGACAGGGGATGCGAGACTCGCATTCCCGGACGAGTCCACTGCAACAACGTAGTAGTGGTAGGACGTGTTATCCTCCAATCCAGCATCGGCGAAATACGACACGCCCTCAACGATCGCCGTATTGGCTACCGCATAGGGACCGGACTGGCTCTCGCTTCTCCACACATCGTATCCCCTGATGTCGGGCTCGAGAGCCTGTTCCCAGTAGAGATTGATCGTCGTTCCCACTACGTCGCCCCAGAGCGAGTCGGGCGAAGCGGGTCTGAGCACGTCGAGGTGCTTCGTCCAGATCTTGCCGTACTCGTCCTGCAGCAGGAGCTGGAATCGGTCTGAGACATCCCCGATTACGGTGAACTCGAACCCGTCGGAGCCTGTCGCGACTGCACCGGCTGAGATATCTCCCCACACATCAGTGCTGTCTGAGAAGCTGACCTGCAGAGGATCGCTGTAGCTCAGCACGCCGGTAATTCCATCGGCGTCGCCGTTGCCCTCGTTTATCACATCGAAGAGAAGTGTGACAGTCTCCCCCATCTCAGGAACGCCGTCACCGTCACCACCGTAGGAGTCGTCGATCTGAGTGTGGATGTGAACCAGATCCGGAGCATAGACGCGAACCGTGAATTCTTCCTGCCACGCGGATCTTCCGCCTTCCGAGAAATCGATGGTCAATTCGGCGTCGTAGTTGTTCGGACAGTCGGACGTGACAAGCAGCCGGAAGGCAGCCAGAGATTCCACGGTCGCCTCTGGTTCCAGATCGCCAAGAAGCACCGTGTCTATCTCGATCACGATGTACGGATCCGTCGAGGATACGACCGCGGAGACCGTGGCAGCCGTTGCGATCCCGGCGTTCCGGACCGTGATGTCGAGCTCCAGGGTTTCGTCCGGTTCCGCTTTGCCGTTCCCGTTTCCGGAGCTTCCTCCAGTGCTGTCATCGTCGACGGTCACGTCCGTCAGATGCACGTGAGCTCCAGCGGCCGCGACAACATTGATGTTGGATTCGAAGACGTAGTAGTCGGGGCACGTGACTGTTACCTGGAGCACACCTGTCAGCGTCGGGGTGAAATCAAGGTGGACCTGGCCCGTCCCGTCAGTAGTTCCGTATGCGTAAACGTCCCCGGACGAAGAGGAGACACAGACCTTCGCGCCCTGCACGAAGTCGGGGTCGGTCACGTTGAACGTCATTCCATCTTCCCCGACCAGCATGGCGCCGGAAAAGGCGACGGAGAGGTCCCCCGGACGCTGGGTTCTTAGAACCATCTCGGGATCGCCCAGCAGGACCATGGAGAACTGCGTCCACCTGTCGGTATTGTCACGACCTGATTCTCCGAAGCTCGCGTGAAGCGCCAGTGACATCCCCAACAGAGGTCCGATTTCCTGGCATCCGGAGACGTACAAGAGATCCAGCCAGTCCCAGTAGTAGTCGCGGCACGTCGTCGGGAAGGCGTACCGGGTCGGCCCCAGTGTGGCGAAAGCCCCTCCGTTCGGATTGGTAACGGCCCGCTCCGCGATGCAGTCGTAATCGATGGCCGACGATGTGCAATCAAGTAGCCAGAAGAATCCGGCCTTATCGATACCGTTTGTGAGCCCCGAGATATCGTTCATCCCCATGTAGTTGTTGAGCCCCACCCTCATACAATCCTTGTTCCCGTGACCAACGTGGATCATGAGATTGTATCCCTGCTCAAGCGAATCCACTGCCGCTGCGGTATTGATAGGATCAGCGTCCGGAAACGGAGCGATGTTGGCGTAGAGTTTGGTATTGGAGATATGGGCGGGAACACTAACGAGCGAGGGCTCGACGATGTCGGCCGCGCCATCAAGGCTGTACGGTCCACTCTCCCAATCATATGGGAAGAGCACCTCTCCCAAGTACAGGTTGCGATCGGTGAAGTGTGGTACGGGGCTCTCCCGGTATGCCTCGCACTTGTCCAGGAACGCCTCCACTTCGACTATGTCGCTCACCGGGGCGCGACCAACGAAAACGTCAGCATAGAGATCGACACCATCACCCACGCTTTCCTCGGTCCTGTAACCCTCCCCGAACACCCCGTCGCCATCGGCGTTCCAGTTGCCGTCGAGATCCGAGTAGTAGAGGTCCGTCGGGATATCCTGGCCGCCGTAGTAGGAGGTGCGCGCCATACGCGTCGGTACGATCTCGGTGTCGCCTCCGAGCAGCACGTACACTGTCCCCCAAGAAGCATATGCGTCCTTGAGGAAGAACCGTATGCGCTCCGCAGTATCGCACCCCCCCGGGTAGCTCGCATCGATCCACGACACCGTCCTAACAACGGCCGGCACGCCTTTCTGGGTCTTCCAATCTGCGAGCTCCTGGAAATACGGCTCAAGTTCGCTGCTCGTCACTATGACATACTCTACGGGACTACCTTCGAGTGAAGGCGCGTACCGGGGCGCGAACCCTCCCGTCACCCAACCAGCGACCACCTCAGTCTCGACATTCCTGAGCGCATCCACATCCTCAGGATTGGCGACGATGCTCTGCACGAGACGACGATAGAGTTCGTCGGAGGAGGCGGTGACCCTCATTCGATCGGCCGCTCGCCTGTCGGACGGCTCCAGACTCAGTTCCGCAGTGAGCTCAGGCGCCAGCACGAGTCTGCCGGACAGGGGCTTCAGCTGCACAGGATACAGAGCCACAGTCGCGATGCGATACCCACCGAGGAATCCATCTCCCAGGTAGACCGCGCGCTCGGGAGGATACGGAAGATCACTGGCGTAGATGCGTTCGTCCGGCTCGACCCATGGCGCACTCTCGCCGATCGGCACCTCAAGCTGGACGGGCTGAATTGTGTGTTCGCCATCGAGTGTGACCTCGTCGCCCTCAAGAATCACAAGCTCTCCCACCGTCATCCCATCGGGAATCACAAAGTGGACGATTTGGGCGGGAATATCCGGCTCCCCCACCAACCCGAGCCTTCTCCCATCGGCAAAACTCAGTGTCTCGAAACCTCTTGTATGCCCAAGCGTGATATCGTCCGCGGTCAGATCGGTGTGCGCGACGGGCCCGGCTGCAGCCGGCATTGTCGCCGCGGTTGTCGCCAGTACAAGCAGCGTGACAAGGAGTGCGGATCGCATTCAGTTTCCCCCACTAATGGCCATGCAGCAGGCATGAAGTGAAACCCCGCCGCAGAACAGAACAGGAGTCAGCTACGACTCCCACCGACTGCCCCTTTGCGCCGCGCTCGTCCCTTCCCCGGAGGACAAACACCAGTAGAACATCAAACGCGCTCAAGAACAGTAGCAGTCTGAGTAGATGCCGACTCCTGTTTCTGACTTGCTGTTCATCTGCCTGCAGACTCATTTGACTCTGCGTATCATGATAGCATGCTGTGATTGCGATGTCAAGCTACCACGCACCGTAATCAGCACATCTGCATGCGATTACAACGCCGCCGGGCAGCCTCGTAGGCCACCCGGCGCGACTGAATCGCTCGGCTATCAGTGGTGGAGCCAGGGGGGATCGAACCCCCGACCTCCTGACTGCCAGTCAGGCGCTCATCCCAACTGAGCTATGGCCCCACACATTCCCTTCCAATTCAGGAAGAGGATGATAGCACTCCTGAGCGCACAGTCAAGCGAAATCCCTCCGCGCGGTTGACGCCTCGCCTCCCCAATGCTAGATTTACTATCTTGCTCAGCAAGCCGGAGTGGTGAAACTGGTAGACGCACGGGACTCAAAATCCCGCGGAGCGTTAGCTCCGTGCCGGTTCGATCCCGGCCTCCGGCACCAAACAAATGGGGCTGCCGCGCACGGCAGCCCCATTCTCACAAGCAACCGCTGGTTGAGCCGGACACGCGCTCCATCCACTCGTTTCCCACGGCTGCGACTTCCTCTACTCGAACATCGACTGCGGATCACCGGGATCATCGTCTGCAAGATCAAGCACAATGGGCACTACACATTCGGTGTCCTTCTCAACTGTCACCGTGCACCAGTAGCTCACGTACTCCTCGTCCAGCGATGCCTCTGCGTCCTTCATCCGGTTGACATACACCTCGTATGTCTGTGCAAACGCGTGCGGATCACCGAGATCAACGCCGATCACCTCAAACGTCCCGTCGGTCCCGCTCATGACTTCGTAACTCACCTCGCGGGCCTCGCATCCGACTTCAGCCCACATCTGAACCGTCACGGCCTCGATCGGCATACCCATGCGATCATTGACCGTTCCTGTGACCGTTCCGCTGTTGCCGTCCCACGCCGACTCCGGCCCTACCATGCTGCACCCGGTCACCGTCATCACTATGAACGCCGCTACGGCCACCGTTCTCAAAACAACCTGCCCTCTACCCATCTCCGCTACCCTCCTCGACGCTACGCCCTCACGGACGCACGCCAGCCTTGTGCCGTCAGCAGCCTCATTCCGGTGCTTCTCATGTCGGCTATGCCACCCCCGGCACGCACTGTTACAGAACATTCGAATAGCCTCTTCCTTCCAGACTGATTGCATAGAGTGTGCCACACAGCACGGAACAGACTCGTATCGACCATGCCTCTTCCCAAAGACTGACTTGCGGTCGTTCAGCGTTTCCACTTGCCACGATCAGCGGAGAACCCATATAGTGACGCCGTCAACTGCTGCCAAGGGTTCACAGACGCGGTCCGCTCCGCGAATCCCAGTCTGCAACGGACACAAGCGAGGGGCGAGACCCACAAGAGGAGGGTTTTCTATGGGTTTTGTAGACTATCTCAAGAAGGGATGGGAAGCGGTCCAACTCAAGAGGGATGCCATCGAATTCCTGGCGACGGATGAGAAGGCCTTCGGACCTGCAATCGGTATTCTGGCCATCGGCGGGCTGGCAATGGCAGTTGGCACATTCAACCCTGTGGGCATTATCCTATTCCCGATCGTTTTCGTCATAGGGGCTTTCATAGCCATGGGGCTCATGCATCTCGCTGCAACACTCATTTTCGGGGCCGGCGGCGACTTCAAGTCACTGATCAACGTGATTGGATGCGCATCGATCATCCGCTGGATCGCTGTCGTGCCTTTCCTCGGCCCTACCCTCACGGTCCTCTCCGGTCTCTGGCTGCTGGTGGTCGGCGTTCTAACGGTTGAGAAGACTTACAAGCTGGATCGCGGCAAGTCAGTTGTGGTGGTGGCCGTTCCAGTGGTCCTGGCCCTTATCCTCGGTGCACTGTTCTCAGCCATCATCGGCTTCTCGATACTGATGATGGGCAATCGATAGCTGAATGCGACAGCTGCTACGCACAGGCGGGGACCACGCATGGTCCCCGCCTGTGCGATCAACCTGGATCCCCTGATGACCCTTTCAACGATGCCGCCAACACGGTGTCGAAAGCAAGTGGAGGGTGAAGATGTGTTTCGTGCGGAGCGAAGGCGACCGCGACACTGGCCGTCCGTACGATTGCCTTCGCCCAATCGGAGGCAGCAAAGAGCAAGGAGGTCGAACATGATAGGGCGTACGCGCGCGGCACTGATCCTGTCAGGTGCACTTGTGGTGCTCCTGCTCCTGCCTGCGATGATCGTTGCCGGCGAGACCGACGATGAAACCGTCGTCGTCAAGGTGCGGGCCGACGACGATGACGACATGAGAATCGTGACAATCGAGCTGACGGGCGACGATGCCGGCTGGCTCGGTGTAGGCATTGCCGATCTCGACGAGAAGAAGCGCGACAGCATGGGAGTCGACAGGGAACACGTTGTCATCATCACCGAGGTCTACGAAGACAGCCCTGCGGAAGAGGCGGCCATCCAGACGGGCGACATCGTCATCAGCGTAAGCGGCAACGATGTCAGGAGTACCAAACAGCTCGCTGACATGATCGGTGGAATGGATCCCTACACCAACATCGAGATCGAGCTCCTGAGAGACGGAAAGAAGATCGTCAAGAAGGCCGTACTCGGTGTCCGTCCTTACCGCTTCGTGTTTACAGACGACGAGGACGAGCGTGCCTACTTCGATCTGGAAGGACTTGATGCCCTTGGGAAACTCGGCCGCATGTTCTTTCCGAGAGTGGACATCGGCATGGGTTGGGCCGGCAAGGGCAGACTGGGAGTCTACGTGGACGACCTGAGCGACGGGCTGGCTGAGTATTTCCGAGTCCCTGACGGGAAGGGCGTGCTCGTCGAGGAGGTGGTTGAAGACAGCCCTGCTGAGGCTGGTGGCATCAGAGCCGGGGACGTCATCATCAGGATCGGAGATACTGGGATCTCGAACACAGACGAGCTCGTCGATGCAATCAGCAGCATGACGGCAGGCGTAGAGACGCCCATAGTCATCGTGCGCAAGGGCTCCGAAACAGCTCTCAAGATCACCGTGGAGGAGTCGGCCACTCAGAAGTACATCACCGCGCTCAAGCGGATACAGATCGGGGGCGAGCACGTGATGACGATCTCTCCCGACGAGCGCCACATGATCATAGAGGATCTCGAGGAGTTTCGCGGGGTCAAGAAGGAAGCACTGCAAGAGGAGATCCAAGAGCTTCGCGAGGCCCTTGACGAGCTCAAGAAGGAGATGGAGAAACTCAAAGCAGGTAGCTAGTAGCGCGGCCGGAGCGAATGATTCGCTCTGCCCCCCCCAGCCCCCCGTCTCCAGCACAGGCGGGGGGTTCCCTTGTCAGGGAGCCTGAGCTCAAGGTGGACGCCTCCGGCTCGGCAACTGAAGGCCGCGCGTCGTGGAATCGCCTACTCTGGGGTCATCTGTCTTCGGTGAACCTCACGGATGGTTGTCTCTTCCGTTTCAGTCAGGTCCACGCCCCGGCGCGCCATGACGAGCCGGGCAGTCGCAATTGCCCGCTCTATGTCGTGCTCGACGAAGCCATCCACGGTTCCCCACGAAAACGAGGGTATCGACTTCGGCGCAAGCCCATTGCTCAAGATGTTGCAGAACACGCCGATCACAGTACCCGTATTGAGCTTCGTACCAATGGCGGTCTTGGTGTGATCACCTATCGTCGCCCCGACGAATGTGGATCCAGTATCAATGGTCTCACCGTTCAGCTCGACCCGAATGGCACCGTAGTTGTTCTTCAGATCACTGTTGTCCGTCGCGGCGCCGATATTGACCCAGCTTCCAAGGTAGGCGTGTCCCAGGAATCCTTCGTGCTGCTTGTTCGTATACGAGTGAAACACAGATCCTTCCACCTCACCTCCCACCTTGCACGTCTCGCCTATCGACGTGCCCGCGTAGATCTTGGCCCCCACTTTTATGCACGACCCAGCACCCACAAAAGAAGGTCCGAGTATCACCGCGTTGGCCATCACCTCGACATTTGCGTCCACGACCACGGGGCCGGAACTCGCATCAATCACGACTCCCGGACCGAGCGAACTCCCCTCTCCTATCGAGATCCGGGCCGGCTCCACGAGCTGTGCCGAAGCATGAACCTTTCCCTCCATGGTCCCCAAGCGACCCGAGACCGCAGCATCCGCCTCTATCTCTTCAGCCGTCAATCGCACGAGTTCCCACGGATAGCGAGCCACGCGGGCCGGCAGCTCGCGAGTGAGAGAAATCTCGAGCGCGCCAAGATCTCCCCTCGCATCGCGCACCAAGCGTACTCTCTCAGCCGCTCCTCCGTGAAGGAGCGCTCCGACGGGCTCACCGCCGGACGTGAGAACCACATCACCTGTCTCGTCCTCAACTGCAGCCAGAAGCTCATCGGTAACAATCACGCGCGCTGACAGAAGCAGCGCATCTCCGTCCTGAACACGGTCGATGCCTCGACCGGGATAGAGCTCCAACACAAGCGAGTTGAGCTCCCGACGCGGAAGCAAATAGACGGCCCAACCCGGTCTCCTGACTTCGAGCTTCTCTCTCAAGAGCAGCGAGCCGCATCTCAGATCGAAGGCTGAACGGAGAAGCGTGAGCGGACCAAACCACTTGACGTCGGCATCTTCATAGAGAACAACCTGCAATTTGGTACCTCCTCGCTGTAGACGTCACCCGAAGCTGGAGGACCGACCGGCGGCGGAACCAGGTTCGCGTTTGCGAGATCTACGCCCGTTCCTTCAACTCCTCAAGAAGCTTCAGATAGCTGTCGTAGCGCGCGGCGTTCAGCGCACCGGTCTCCACGGCCTCCTTGACGGCGCAGCCGGGTTCGGGCGAGTGATTACACCCTCGAAAGCGGCATCTGGCAATGTACTCACGAAACTCGGGAAAGAAGTAGTCCAGTTCACTTGGCCGTATCCTCCAGAAGCCGAGTTCGCGGAAGCCCGGAGTGTCGGCGACGAGCGTTTCGCCACCGAGGCGAAAGACGGTCACATTGGTCGTCGCGTGCTTGCCCTTGCCGCTCTTTCTGCTTATCTCTCTCACTCTGAGACCGAGCCCGGGGCTGATGGTGTTCAGGAGCGAGCTCTTCCCTGCTCCACTGGGACCCGCAAGAACCGAGAAAGTACCGGCAAGCACCGACGCCAGTCTGTCAACGTTCGTACCATCTGTGGCAGATGTGGGAATCACTTCATAGCCCGCATTCTCATAGGCCGCCGCCGCCGGCCGCCACTCCTTCTCGGGAACGAGATCTGTCTTGTTGAACACAATGATCGAGCGCAACCCGGCCGCTTCCGAGATAACCAGGAACCGATCCAGCAAGCGCCTGTTGAGACGTGGCGTCCCCAAAGACGCCACGGTCACCAGCTGCTTGACGTTCGAGATGATGATCTGCTCGCGCGGCCGGCGCCTCCCCGGAAGTAGCCTGGAGAGCACGGTCTCCCTCGGGAGCGTGCGTTCGATGACACCCGAGCCGTCTCTCAGCAGGCCTAGCTCGACGAGGTCGCCCGGAACTACGGGTTTCTGCCCGTCGGCAAGTCTCGAGAAGTGCCTTCCCCGAAGACGACAGCGGATGATGTCGCCGCCGCTCAGGGCGATCTCCCACTCATTATGGTAGCAGGCCAGCACCCTGCCGGTTACTGTCGAGGAAGTCTCGCTCACGTCTTCTCCTGTCCATCCGCGTTGGCCACAGGCAACGCTCCCCGCTTCAGCCGAGCCAACTCCACCGCCACGTGGGGCGTGAGATCAGGCTGTCTGCCGCCGGAGACCCGGATCTTGCCGAAGCGCGCACGGACATCATCCACTATCGAGTAGAGAGCCGGAATCACGAAGAGCGTCAGAACCGTCGCGAAGGCCAAGCCCCACGCGATCGAGGAAGCCATCGGCCCCCAGCTCTCGGATGACCCGCCCCAACCCATCGCCAGGGGCAGGATTCCGAAGATGGTCGTGATCGAGGTCAGGAGGATTGGGCGCAGTCTCATGCACCCGGCCTTCACGATCGACTCCCACCGATCGACGCCTTTCAGACGCGAGTTCTTGATGAAATCCACCAGGACGATCGAATCGTTGACAACGACCCCGGCCAGTGCAACGACGGCGATTCCGGCGGTCAGCGTCAATGGGAAACGCATGACCAGAAGACCAATGATAACACCGATGAAGGCGAAGGGAACTGTGGATATGCAAAAAATGGTGCTGTTTCGTTAAGGTAACACCACAGATTACACAAAGCAAGAGCCCTGAAACCAGAATAAAAGCTGAAACCAATTTTCAGCGAAGCCAAATTGGTTTATTTAGCCGTTCCGCTGCGGATTACCACCCCATAGCCAGAGCAAGCAAAAAACCTTG
>JAUWBY010000187.1 GCA_030609605.1 Candidatus Eiseniibacteriota bacterium | reverse complement strand
ATCAAGGACATCAGGGGAAGAGAGTTGAATCGGTCGCAGGCTCTCGATTGCAAACGGTCTCCCATTCTGCTCCAGAGCGATCGTTGCGTCGTAGCCGAGGGAAACCTCGGCATAGAAGCCGTCGAGCAGCATGCGCTCATGGTCGTGGACCAGTTCGTCGGAGATCCGCGCGTCTCGAAGGTTCAGACTGGGCAATTCGGCGATGAAGCAATCGTGCTTCGAATCCAGTCGTGCCTTGACCAGATCGATCAGTTTCTCTGATCCCTTCTCGCGTGACCTGGCTTTGAAGAGCTCAGCCTGGCTTGCCGTGACCGTACGTTCTCGAAGCTGGCGTTCAACGATCTGTAAGCCTTCCTCGATCTCCTTCTCGTCCACCGTGGCGCAGTATCGTCCGAGGAGGAACTCAACAACGTAAGTTGGGATCGGATACTGCCGGCTGTACTTGCGAACGAGATCCTTCCGCACGAGGTATGTATCGAATGCCGCGGCCGCTAGTTGGTCTATCCTATCAAGCTCCATTATTTCTCCTCACCCCCAACCGTGACATGCTCGCGTACGATGACACCCCCCCGCTGCATCGATGATCACAACGAACGCTGCACATCCCGCGAGTTCCTCATCCTCAACGAGGAGACCGACCTTCCCGTCTTTACCGATGAGCTTACTTCCCGCAATGCTCGACGCCGGATCGGCCGGCTTGGTCCTCAACTCCGCCTTCAGACCTGGCCCGCTGGCCTCGACATCGATTCGACAACGCAGCCCGGCCCATTTGATCGCCGTAATCGCCGCGGTGACAGCGTTCCCTTCTTGGCGAGTGAGCAAGAGCTCCGGGATCACGCACTCCTGCAAGCTCACACCGCCGTGGGCGTACTCCACGTTCTTCCGAAATGCGTGCGCCCCAGGTGCGGTAGCGAATCGCTCGTTCGGATTCCAAGACCACCCGAACACCGGCACCTCGACATGAGACGTGTCCTTGATCGCCGCGCAACGTGCCCAGCGGCTATCGGTCAAGTACTGAGGAAGCAAAACGGATTCAAGCCCTCCCGGCATCAGAAGCCAGCCGTGGTCTGTGACTACACGCACACGCCGCCAGCCGGCGCTGAGTAGGCCCAGGACGCGGTCGAGGACTTGTGCGAGCTGTCCCTCGGCGTGTTGAGCCAGATCTACGCCGAATTCGTGTCCGAGCTTGTCGAACTGCCCGCACTCGGTCCAGCCGATCGACTCCGTGCGCAAGGGTGCGCCAAGCATCGACTCATCAACTGCCTCGATGCCGCGCTCACGCAGCATCTTCCGAAGCTGGTCCGTCGTTAGCGGTCTTCGCTCCTCACCGTACTGTGGAGTGAAGTCCGCCACCATGGTGCTTCGGGGAGAGACATGGTCGGCCGCCAGCATCACCGCGGGTTTCGCCGTCGCCGTGACCGTCGGAAGGGCGGCCCAGCGCCATGACCTTCTGACCTCTGTCCCTCGTTCCTCAGCTAGCAACGCAAGCCGTTCGCCCAGGCCGTAGCGGAGACCATCGACGAAAAGCAAGCAATCTCCCGGAGCAAGATCGATCGGTGTATTCTCGGCCACTGGGCTCCTGTCCTCCTCGAGCAATAGCTGTTGGAAGCGAGCTGCGCTATCCTCAAGCCATGGGAGGTATAGCGCTCGGATGGCTCGATTGACGGCCTCCAGATCATCGGCACGTTTGACGGACGCGATCGCTTGAAGCACGGCACCGTCGGCTCGATGTCCTCGCTCCCGATACTGCATCGCCATTTCGTCGATCGAGTGGCCTCCCGCCGAGTTTTGAGTGACTTCTGCCAGGACCGCGAGATGGAACACCGCGAAAGCAAGAGGACACATCTCCAGCTGAGCCCACACCCAGCCTCGACGCTCGCCGTGCTCCTTCTCCAATCCCAGAACCCGCTTACGTACGGACGATGCCGGTTCGTCTCCCAGCACCATAAGCGCAGCACGAAGCTCCCCTTCGCGGTTCTCAGCCTCCCTTGGCCAGGTCTCCGGGTTGAACAACAGGCCAGAAGGCGTTGCGCGCCGAAGGAGATCCGGGATACCAGGGTACAGCCGCGGAGACTCAGCAAAGCGTTGCCAGACACCCAACCACGATCCCTCTCGATTCCCAAGCTTCTCACCGCCCGCGAGCTCTCCATCATCCTGTGGATCGAATTCGAAGTCCCTCTGACATTGCTCTCGAAATGCTGACCACTTCTCGTTGTCCCACTCGTTGCGCGTCACCGACGGATTGCTCAGCCAATTGAGTAGCTCTCTGACCGGATCACCGACCATCAGCCGATTGAAGTCCTCGGACTCGAGGCGCCTCCCGACGAGGTTCGCAATGGGGGTCAGCGCCAGTCGGCTGAGCGAGCCTTGCATCGAGCGCTTGGTAGCCGCATCACGGGCAACGTCTAGGCTCAGTCCCCCATCGTTTGATACCAGGAACGCCTCGATGGTCCAGTCGCGACCGTTCCGCTGCTTCCACGTGACCCCGCGGTATTGCAGTTCGACCAGCGGACGCAGTTCCGGTGGACAATCCTCCGTCGCACGCAGCGTTTGTCGACTGACGTTTGGCATGTAGATAACAGGGACGGATTCCGGCGGCCACGTGATCCCCTCGAAGCTCTTCTCGCGAACGTGAGGCTCGATCACGCAGCGCAGCCAGATCGCGGGCCCTGTGGATTCCTCCAGCTTGTAGTCCCCCAGCGTGAGGAGCTCTGGCATGAGAGGGCGCAGCAGCTCGACCAGTGGCTTCCACTGGCCGTCAGCATCGGTCCACAGGATAACAGCTGGCGGCGAGACGCCGCCGGGGTTGTACTGCGCGGCACTCGCAAGTGAAGATCGGACCTGTTCTAAGAGTGTCTCAGCCATATGTCAGATATCTCCAACGACCAACCAGGAAGTATCTGGAAGGCGACGGACCGCCGGATAATTCCGGATACTGCCAGATCGTGTTCTTGTTTCCAGATAATTCCAAGTTGCAGTCACAGCCTCCAGATAGTTCCGGATACTCCTGTTTCGCATTGCTTTACACCTTCCTTGGCGTCCGTTCATACCGCGTTGACCTCGCCGATCTACGTTTGACGATCAGTCCCTTCTTCACAAGATCGCTCAAAGCAGCGCCGTGGGTGCAATCACGGCGCCCGGGTTTGTATCGCTCGCGTACGCGAGCGATGTACATACGGCTTCCATCAGATTGCCGTTCACGATTCCACCTGGCGTCCTTCGTTGATACGGGCTTCGAGTTCCCTCAGTCCAGCCACGATCTGCTCCCATGCTGGCGCATCACCAAAGATCATCTCGCGCATGCGCCCGTAGTCGGCACGGAGAGAACCCATTCGTTCTTCAGTGGGAACCAGGCGGATGTCTCCTGGAACTGCTGTCTCGTAGTGAGCCCAGGCGGAACTGAAGAACAGCCGCTTGTGCGTGACGACTCGCTTTAGAAGATCCAAGTCTTGCAGCGCCTCTTTCCCGACATTGTGCAGTGCCAGCTGGTGGACATCATAGTAATGTCGCGACAGGCCCTTGGGGGCGGGGTTGTTCGCCGGCCGATGATACTCAGCGTGAAGAAGCGTCACCTTCTCCCAGAAGGTACGTCGTGCTTCCAGCTCATGAACCTGGCATGAAGGCGCCTCAAATACGCCAGGATATGCCTCCGCAGCGTAAGGCCGAATCGTACGCTCCTGCGCTGGCCAGTCATCCGAGCGCGCCCCCATCTCCAGCCGAACCACCGGGGGAATGGCTTTTGGGAGGCCTTCAGATAAACTGCTGCGCGGATAGGAGAAGATCACCGTCTGCGGGTCCACTTCGTCCAATTCCACACTCCAACCCTTGGAACCGATCATAGATGTGAAATCCTCGCGCAACTCCGGCACAAATAGATCGCGGATCACCTTCTTGCATGCCTCGACCAAAGCGTCGATCCGTCGCCTGCGCTCATTGCCGCTGATTCCCGACTCTTCCGGGTCGCGGTCATCCGCAAAACCAAGGTCCCGGCGGCTTAGCGAGAGATCAACGTCTTCCGAAAACCTAGCGATGACGGCATAGGCCTTCGACAGAGACGTGCCTCCCTTGAATATCAACTGAGGACGAAGTCGCAGCACATCATAGATGCGATGCAGCGACCAGCAGACCCAGAAATCCTTCTCAATGATCGCCGGCGATCGCTCCGGGCGAAGAATCACGGCGGACTGTAGAAACAAGTCGGCTCGCTCTGTCGCCGGCACCTGGGCAATCCGATCCATCAGTGTGTGTCCTCCCCGGTAATTTCCTTGATCACCGGCAGCATCCAGGCAGCAGCGTGGCGAAGATTGCGCTTCAGTTCAGCCTTCTCCTTCTGCGAAAGTGTCGACCGCAGCCGGCCAACGACCTTGGGGCTTACGCCGTCACGCCCGATATGTCGCAAAGCCTGCAGAACCAGCGGAGCCATACGGCCGCTTACGTCCATCGTCTTCGGTCCCCGGTTGAGGAGTTGCACGGTGTATGACCCTAGCTTCAGGGTCTGGGTTCGCCCGTTGGTGTAGTAGGTGATCTTCGCCGGCACCTGCGTCGAGAGACCGAGCGCATTCGCGGCGCGCGCCCCTGATGGCACCACCTTTAGGCCGTTGTTTTTTGCCCATGCGCGGACCAACTCATCGGGCGATGGCGCCAGCGGCTGGTTCAATAATTTGCCCATCCTCGGCAGATCATACAACCCTCGTTGAATCCTCCGGATCGCTCCCTTCCGTACCAACCGCGACAGAGATTGGTCCACGGCCGCCCGATTGCCCAAGTAGAGGAAGTCACGTGTCGGGACAGGTCCGCGTTGGGTACGCAGC
>JAUWBY010000086.1 GCA_030609605.1 Candidatus Eiseniibacteriota bacterium | reverse complement strand
GATCAGGCCCGTAGAGTGCCTTTATCCGCCCCCATGACGACGTCTCCACGGGTGAGACACAGTCCTGTGGATCAGATGGGATGGCCGGTTCCCCCGGACTGGGGATCATCATGAACCAGTCATCGGCGCTGCTCCCGTTGTGATCCACGCCTCCTGGACAACGGCCCAGGCAATTGCCCTGAGGGACTCCCGGCGCAGGCTCGGGATCGACACACAAACCGTAGGCTATCGGCACTGGATCCGCCACCTCACCCCAGTTCACCCCATCCACGACCGTCCAGCAGTCGATGGCCGCAGTCGTGTCTGTGCCGGTCGCAAGGAGAATCCCATCGCCCACGTTCGCCAGCGCAATGTCGGTGTCGTAACCTCCGCAAAGGATCAGATTCGGAACATTTGGGTTGTCGTTGTCATCAGCGGGATGCACGAACTCCCAATCAGCATCAGACAGATCAGGCGTGAGCTCTCCTGGAATCGCGTCTCTCGCAATCACGATTCTCTCACCCGGCCAAAGCGGATACTGACAGCCACCGTGCTGCCCCGGAAAGCGATAGACGGGTTCCGGCATTCCCTCGTCACCCTCATCGGTGATGATGGCCCCATCCAGGAACGCGACAGTGCCGCCGGCATTCATCAACTCGATGTACTCGTTGTGGGCATCGAAGCCCGGAACGTAATAGTAGATCTCCGTGAACACGACACGGTCCCAGACCTGCAGCGCCATGGCCTGCGAAGCAACAAGGCACACGGCGACAACCAGGATCATGGCCACGGCACCAGACCGTTGAGCGTTCTGCTTTGCGGCCTTCACCTTTGCCCTCACCACACCACCTCCCCCCACGGGATCCAGAAGATCCCTTGCCTCAGTCACGTCCACCCGGCGGCGGCGCCCCAACGTCCGCAGTCACAGGGATCGTGAGAGCGCAGCCTGCCGCCGTTGGACTCATGCCCGCCGAAGCGCGGTCGACGGACGATGTGTCTGACGAGCAGGAGTCGCTCCACGTCAGTCAGAAACGCGAGAAAGGCCCACATAGCGGGCCTTCCGTGGATTCACACATGTTCCCGGGCACGCGCCGCCGTCAACTACGTGGACGCCCCCACGGGGTCTCAATCCCGGCCGCTTCGAGCATCGCGAAGGAGGCGTCGTTGCCGTCGGCGGCAATTGAAGCTTCGTCAGCCCGGACGAGCCGGCCGGCCTCCACGACGATTCGACCGTCGACAACGGTGTAGTCAACCCGGTGATCAAACCCCGAGTAGACAATCGCTGCCAAGGGATCCGACAACGCGCCTGAGTATCCCAATCCGGCCATGTCGCAGAGCACGAGGTCGGCGGCCTTCCCCTCCTCGACCGATCCGATCTCCTCACGCCCCAGTATCTGCGCTCCACCGCGCGTCGCCATCCAGACGACGTCCTCTGCCGTCATCGCCTCGGGTCCTTCGGCCAGCAGGTGTACCAAGAGGCAGTTCCTCAGCTCACCAAGCATGTCCGATGTGTCATTGCTGGCGCTCCCATCGACACCCAGTCCGACACGCACACCCCGCCTGAGCATCTCTGGAACGCGGGCCACGCCCGATGAGAGACGCATGTTCGACGTCGGGCAATGCGCGATCGCGGTACGTGTTTCGGCCAAGAGATCAAGCTCGTCGTCCTCGAAATGGACACCATGCGCCAACCACACATCTTCCCCAAGCCACCCTATCCGTTCCAGGAACGCGAGGGGACGCACACCATACTCGCGAAGGCAATAGTCGTTCTCATCCTCAGTCTCGCCAAGGTGCGTGTGCAGCAGTACACCATGCTTCCGCCCAAGTTGCGCGGTCTCGCGCATCAGTCCCTCGTCGACGGAGAACGGCGAACAAGGTGAGAGCGCGATTCTCACCATGGCAAAGGGATCGGAATCGTGATGGCGCTCGATGAGCCGTTCTGAATCCTTCAGTATCTCAGCGGCCGTCTGAACAACGCCGTCCGGTGGAAGGCCACCGGCAGAGCGCCCACGCGACATGCTTCCCCTCGTCGGATGAAAGCGGATCCCGAGTTCCGTTGCGGCCTCGATCTCCGCTCCGATCAGATCACCGCTCACACCCCTCGGAAAAACGTACATCTGATCGCTCGTCATCGTGCAACCGGTGAGCAGGAGCTCGGCGCAGGCGAGACGCGTTCCTGCACGAACGGCCTCTTCTGAGAGGCCGTCCCAGATCCCGTAGAGCGTCGACAGCCAATCGAAGAGCTTCCGGTTCTGGGTGGCAGGCAGGTTGCGCTGGAGTGTCTGGTTGAAGTGGTGGTGCAGGTTCACGAGTCCCGGAATCATGAGCATCGACGAGCAGTCGATGACTCGCGCTCCCTCCGGGGCGGCAAGATCTACACCGATCCTCGCTATGCGATTGCCCTCAACGAGGACGTCCGCACCGCAGAGCCGGTCGCGTGTGTCGCTCATCGTGGCGATGTGATAGACGTTCTTGAAAAGAAGCAACCGTCCCTCCGATCTAGACGCCCGAACCGCTGCCGGGTGAGACTCGTCCACCCGCAAGCGAATCCAGACCGGCCAGTACTCTCTCTGGTGTGAACGGAAGCTCCCGCAACCGTAGCCTCGTCGCCGCGAAAATGGCATTCGCCACGGCCGGGGCTACGACGTCCACCGGGATCTCCGAGACGCTCTTCGCTCCAAACGGTCCTGTCGGCTCATCAGTCTCGACGAGAATGGCCCGGATCTCAGGAGCATCAACAGCGGAGTAGATCTTGTAGTCGGTCAGGTTGGCATTGACCATCCTGCCCTTCCTGTCAAAAATCATCTCTTCGCTCAGTGCCTGCCCCAACCCCTGCAGGATCCCTCCGTGAATCTGTCCTTCGGCGAATGTCGGGTTGATAGCGTATCCGAGGTCTACCGCGCACACGAACTCCAGGACTTCGACCCTGCCCGTGCCGACGTCGACCTCCAGGTCCACACAGGCCGCCGCAAAGGGCGGCGGGCAGGCGAATGTTATGTTGGATGACGTGTACGCCACCTGCTCCTTCTCTTCACCGTACATCGCCTCCATGGCAACGTCAGCCATTGACACGCTCTTGCCGGATGGAGCCGCGATGCGATTGTCGGAGCACGTCAGTCCGGATGCGTCCTCTCCCAGGAGATGCGACGCGTGATAGAAAAGGCGATCCCGCACCTTCTCCGCCGCCTTCACGACGGCGCCGCCGCTCACGTAGGTGGTACTCGACGCGTAGGCCCCGACATCGAACGGGGTTCTGTCGGTGTCAGAAGAGTAGACGAGTATTCTGTCGGGCGACACGCCCAGCACCTCGGCAGCCATCTGCCCGAGAATGGTGTCGCTGCCGGTTCCGAGATCCGTTGCGCCGATCAGAAGATTGAACGATCCGTCCTCGTTAGATTTGATGGTCGCGGCTCCCATGTCATCGCCCGGGATACCGGTCCCATGCATGGCGAAAGACATACCCTTGCCACGCCGCGTCCACGGTTTCGAACCCGACCGGCCTGTCTCGCCGGGCTTGAGCGACGCCTGCCATGCGTCCCAGTCACAGACGGTTTTCACCTTCTCCCAACACTCGGCGAGTCCGTTCGTGCGGATTATCCTTTCGAACCCCTCCTTGCCCTCGCCAAGCTGCCGCGCCACGGGGTCCTCTTCACCCTGTCGGATCACGTTTCTGAGCCGGAAATCGACCGGATCGAAGCCCATCTCGTGAGCGATCTCGTCCATCTGCGAATCGATGGCGAAGTAGCCCTGGACCGCACCGTAACCGCGGTACGCGCCCCCCACCGGGAGATTCGTGTAGACAGAGTGGTTGACGAAGCGGATGTGCTCAGTCCTGTAGAGTGGGAGCGTCTTACTGCCGGTGTTCGACGGAACGGTGAGTGCGTGTCCGCCGTAGGCACCCGTATTCGTGAGTACTTCGAGCTCCCTTGCCACGATGCTCCCGTCGTTGCGTACTCCCGTCTTGACACGCAGCTTCTGGGGATGCCGCGTGCGGGTCGCGAAGAGCTCCTCATCGCGATCGAGCATCATCTTCACGGGGAGCCGTGTCCTGAGCGTGAGCGCGGAACAGATGTCCTCGAGCATCATTTCCTGCTTGACGCCGAACCCACCCCCTATTCTGGGCTTGATAACCCGCACCTGGGAAACGGGGATCTCGTTCGCGTGAGCGACGATGCGACGCACGTGGAAGGGAACCTGCGTGCTCGTCACGACGACAAGCCGCCATTTCTCATCCAGAGAGGTTACCGTAACGTGCGGTTCGGTCGGAGCGCAGTGCACGTACTGCGAGTAGTACTCGGCTTCAAAAACGCGGTCCGCCTCCTCGAAACCCTTCGCGACATCGCCGATGTCCATCTCCAGGTGTGCGGCCAGATTCCTCGACGTGTCCGCTATTCCCCTGGGGTCTTCCTTCTCGTGAATCCTGGGTGCACCCTCGCTCATGGCCTGTTCCATGTCGAGCACGGCCGGCAGGACCTCGTATTCGACATCGATGAGGTCGCACGCTCGCTTCGCCAGAAGAGGCGTCTCCGCCGCCACGGCCGCCACACGGTCACCGACGAAGCGGACCTTCTCGTCCAGTATCACCTTGTCGTACGGCGACGGCTCGGGGTAGTTCTGGCCGGCCGTTGTAAAAGGAACCTGTGGAACATCGTCGTGTGTCAGAATGCAGTGAACACCGGGCAGCGCCAGGGCCTTCGAGGCGTCGATCCGCACAATGCGCGCGTGAGCGTGCGGACTCCGAAGAATTCGCCCGTAGAGGAGGTTGTCGAAGTGAAAATCGTCCACGTACTTGGCGCGGCCCGACAGGAGTCCTATTCCCTCGGTCTTTTCGACGCGGGCGCCGACGGTGTCGTATCGTTCCTCGTCGCGCTTCTCTCTTCCCCAGGAACCCGGATTCTCATTGCCGCGCCCGGCCAGCTCACGAATGGCCTCGATCGCCTTGATGTACGCCGTGCAACGGCAGAGGTTGCCTGATATCCCCTCGCGGATCTCGATATCGGTAGGATGCGGGTTCTCATCCAGAAGCGCACGCGTTGAGAGAATCATCCCCTGCATGCAGTAGGCGCACTGCCCGGCACCGTGCTTGAGGAAGGCCTCCTGAATCGGATCCGGCTTGTGATCGTCCCCGAGCCCCTCAATCGTCGTGACGGCGTGGCCGTCCGCCTGCGCCGCCAGCACCGTACATGAAGGCACAGGCTTTCCGTCCAGAAGCACCGTGCAGCTCCCACAATTGCCGGTGCGACAGCCCGATTTCACTCCCTTGTACCCGAGGCGCCTGAGAGTGTCGAGCAGGACCTCACCCGCGTCCACGACGGTGGTCACTTCCTTGCCATTGATGGTGAATCGCACAGTCATCATGCCCCCGGTTGTCTCATTGGTTGGAATGCGTGGCGGGGTCGACAGCGCGAAGCAGCGCTCTTTCGACCGCCACTCCGGCCATCCTGCCCCGGTACGCGCTCGAAGCCCTGTGATCCCTTCTCGGCTTGACGCCCGAGACCGCGATCCGCGCGGCCTCCGCCAGGGACTCTCCCGTACACTCCCGGCCGGCGAGGAATGCCTCTGCCTCGAGCGCACGGAATGGTGCCGTCGCCACTGCACCCAGCGCGATTCTTGCCTCACGGACCGTGCGGCCGTCGCACGTGACGACCACCGCAGCGCTTGCGATGGCAACATCCTGATTAAGGCGCCCCATCTTCTCGAATGCAGCTCGCGCTCCCGCCGCAATAGGCGGGATCCGGACTTCCACGATCAGATCGCCCTTACTACGGATCTGGCTGCGCCGCGAGTAGAAGTCCTGGACGGTCACACCACGTTCGCCGTTGACGCTACGCAGAACGAGCACGGCATCGAGCACCAGGAGCGCAGGCGGCAGATCCGCCGGGTACGCCCAGGAAGCGATATTGCCGCCTACCGTCGCCCTGTTGCGAATGGTGTGGCTGCCGAGACGGCTGACCGCATCACGCAGAAGCCCACCGTCGACCGTCGCGACCTCGTCGGAGCGTGCCAGATCCGCAACTGTTACCATGGCTCCAACGGCAACCCCGTCCGGACGCGCTTCCCCCTGCAACTCCCATCGCCTGATGTAGTCCAGACCAGCCTTGCTGAGGTCGATGAGGAAATCGATATTCGGCGAGCCGACCGAAACGACCACCGTCCCTCCTGCGACATAGAAACCTCTCCCGTCGGCCTCAGAGAGAAGCCTCACCGCGTTCTCCGCATTCCGGGCGCTGTGAATCGCTTTGAGATCCAGCATCGAAACCCCCGAGTTCATGTGGACATGTATGCACCGACGCAGGCATTGCCAGTAGGTGACGGCAGGGTGATCGTAGGACTCAGGAAGCCACCCTGTGGCCTGCAGGATACCGGAGAAACCCCCAGCCTTCAAGACAGAAGGCGCGGGACAGACGAAGGAGCGCTTCAATCAGCTCCGTCCCCACATCACTTCGCTGCGCCTCTTGTCAGAATCACCGCGCTCTTGTACACGATCCGGGCATCGCATCACTTGACAAACGCCAAGATGGTTGATATGCTTCACGGAGCAGAATCATGCTGCTCGAAAACCCGCAATCCAGCTCACGCCAGACACCCATGCCGACGGAGGTTCGCATGTTCCGCCTGACCATGGTTCTCGTCTCAGTTTGCATCCTCGCTCTCCCTTTCGCCGCGTGGTCGACGACTCTCTACATCGACCAGGGAGGTGGCGGCGACTATACCACAATAAGTGAGGGCATCGCTGCCGCTTCAGAAGGCGACACGGTGCTCATTGCTGCAGGGACATACGCCGACGCGCTGAACACAGACCTCGACTTCGAAGGAAAAGGCATCCTCGTCGTCTCCGAATCGGGACCCGAGGTCACGATCATTGATTGCGTGTACGCCGAAGGACCATACCGGCGAGCGTTCTTCTTCCACTCCGGGGAGGACACGACATCGATCGTCGATGGCCTCACGATCACCGAGGGCGTCGCCGTGTATGGCGGCGGCATAAACTGCACCGGCGCCTCCCCGCTTATCAGGAACTGCATCTTCACTCACTGTGGGGTCGCTTACGGTGGCGGTATGTACTTCGGCAACTCGAATGCGGTCGTGCGAAACTGCCGGTTCGAGAACAACGATGTCTTCGTTTGCGGCGGTGCGTTCTTCTGTGACAACGCCAGTCCAACCATCACTGACTGCGTGATCGACAGCTGCACGGCCGGCTTCATCGCCGGTGGGATACTCCTCGACAACGGGGGGTCCACAACTCTGAGAGACGTAAGCATCACAAACTGCTACTCCAAGGGTGACGGTGGCGGCATCTACTGTCAGGATGCCCCACCGTATCTGGAAAGAGTCGAGTTCATCGGGAACATGGCCGACACCCTGTCGAATGGTGGGGGCATGTACACGAGTTGCGACGCCACACTCGTCGACTGTCTCTTCCAAGACAACTTCGCCGACAATGAGGGCGGAGGAATCTGGTGCACATCCGCATCGGTCGACATCGTGGAGTGCACGTTCTCCGCGAATGAAGCATCGGGCATAGGCGGAGGGATCTACAGCGATGACGCCATGCTCCAGATTGCCGGCGGGCAATTCGATCAGAATGCGGCCTTCATTGGCGGAGGAATCTACTGCTTCGGCGCGATGCCCGAGATGGCCGAAGTCCTGTTCGTTGAGAACGATGCATATCTCATGGGAGGGGCAATCGTCTGCGATGAATCGATGGCAACCATCGACGAGTGCATCTTCACTGGAAACACGGCCATGGAAGGCGCTGCGATAGCCACGTACGGCAGCTTCAGCTCCAGCATCACGAACTCCACTCTCTCGGGCAATATCGCCTGGCCAGGGGACGCGGCCATATACGCGGAGTCCAATCCGAGTATCGTGAACACGATCATCGCCTTCACCGAGAACGGAGGCGCAATCGCATGCGGGAGTGGAGCTCTCCCATCGATCACACGCTCCTGCTCGTTCGGGAATGCGGCCGGAGACAGCCTCTGCGGCAACTACCACGACAACATGTTCCAGGACCCGCTCTTCTGCGACGCGGCAGGCGGCAACCTGAATCTGCATGACGACTCGCCATGCCTGCCTGAGAACAATGTCTGGGCTGAACTAGTCGGAGCCCTGGGCGCAGGCGGGTGCGGGCCGTCCACCAGCGTGGACATGCCGGTCGTCCCAGCGAGCCTGGTTCTCTTCGCGCCATCACCTAACCCCTTCACAGCGAGCACGACTATCAGCTATCATGTGCCGGCAGCGGAGGGTAGGCTCGAGCTGGCCATCTACAATGCGGGCGGCCGAGTCGTCAGGACAGTGGCAACCGGTCAACCTGGCCCTGGCGCGCACGTGTTCGTCTGGGATGGTACTGACGATGCCGGAGAGCGTGTCTCCTCGGGAGTCTACTTCGTGAGGGCATCGCTCGGATTTGAGCGAGCGGAGAGCCGCATTGTGCTCATCAAGTAGCATGCCGCCGGCCTGCCATCCGCCAGGTTGCCGTCCACCAGGTTGCCGTCCGGAGGATACCGTGTGAGAACCACGCTTTTCGCCTGCGCCCTTGCCGTCATCCTCGCATCGGGTTCGTTCGTCGAAGCGGTGACGATCCATGTCCCCGGGGATGAACTGACC
>JAUWBY010000190.1 GCA_030609605.1 Candidatus Eiseniibacteriota bacterium | reverse complement strand
CCGGCTTTCGAGCGTCTTCCGCACAACTACCATCCGGCCGCGGCGCGTTTACGTGCAGCGATTCTCACCGCGCTGCTAATCGCGGCCGTAGACAACCTTCCCAGGGAACTGAGCCGTGTCGCCCAGCTCCTCCTCGATGCGCAGGAGCTGGTTGTATTTGCAGAGACGGTCAGTCCTTGATGCGGAGCCGGTCTTTATCTGTCCGGCGTTCACGGCGACGGCGAAGTCGGCTATTATCGTGTCCTCCGTCTCGCCCGAGCGGTGTGAGATGACGCTCGTGAAGCTGTTTCTGTGCGCGATCTCCACCGTGTCCAGTGTCTCGGTAATGGTGCCTATCTGATTGAGCTTGATGAGAATCGAGTTGGCAGTGCCTTCCTCGATCCCGCGCGCGAGCCGCTCGGGGTTCGTAACGAAGATATCATCACCAACTATCTGAATTCTGTCGCTCAGGCGCTCGGTCATCTTGGCCCAGCCCTCCCAGTCGTCCTCGCCGAGCCCATCCTCGATCGAAACGATTGGGTACTTGCCGACAAGCCGCTCATAGAACTCGATCATCTCATCGCTCGACTTCGTGGCGCCCTCTGCCGCGAGGACGTACTTCCCGTCTTTCATGAACTCACTGGCGGCAGCGTCGAGTGCAATGAAAACGTCATCGCCCGGCGCGTATCCGGCATTTCCGATGGCCTCGACGATGACTTCGATCGCCTCTTCATTCGATCCGAGGTTGGGTGCGAAGCCGCCCTCGTCGCCGACGGAGACCGAGAGCCCCTTCTTCTTCAGAACAGACTTCAGTGCATGAAAGACCTCGGTGCCGTAGCGCAGCGCATCGCTGAAGCAGTCGGCTCCGGCGGGGACGATCATGAACTCCTGGATATCCACGTTGTTGTCCGCGTGCTTGCCGCCGTTAAGGACATTCATCATGGGGATGGGGAGGAGACACGCGCTGATGCCGCCGATGTGGCGATAGAGTGGTATCTCGAGGGCATTGGCGGCCGCTCTGGCGCAGGCCATCGAGACGCCGAGGGTGGCGTTGGCGCCCAGAGTCGCCTTGTTGTCCGTTCCGTCGAGAGCTAGGAGCATCTCATCGATCACGATCTGCTCATCCGCGTCGATCCCCACGATCTCGGGAGCGATGATCTCATTGACGTTCTGCACCGCCTTGAGGACACCCTTGCCGAGATACCGGTTCTTGTCGCCGTCCCTGAGCTCGACGGCCTCGTGTGTGCCTGTCGAGGCACCAGAGGGAACGGCCGCTCTTCCCATCAGGCCGGATTCGAGCCAAACGTCGACTTCTACCGTAGGGTTCCCTCGGGAGTCGAGGATCTCGCGTGCGAATACGTCGGTGATCGTGGTCATCATCACTCCAGTCAGCAGGTTCTTCGTCTGTGAATTGGCGAGTATGGTGGTACCCGGTCCGAACGTCCGAGCGTTCCGAAATCATATTGACCACTTGCACCGAGTGTCAAGTGGAAACGGCCGTCGGGCGTGGTCTTAGTGCCGCACAGACTGTCGTTCTCCAACCATTGATGGAGGGTCAGGAATTGTCTTGACACCCTCAGCTGAGGGGGGTAGCATAAGTGCGCTGGAAAGTTAGACCGAGCTGTGGTAATGGATAAGCCGTCCCGGGCTCGATGCCTATCCCCAGGGAAGAATCTCCAAGCCCGGGCTCGCCCCGCACACGTCCCATTACCGTTTCTGAGAGGATGCCGCCAACGTGGAGCAGGAAGGTCTTCAGAGACAACAGGTTGACCAGAGATCACCTGAGCGTGATCTCACTGTGATAGAGCACGAAGGTCAGATCAAGGCGCTATCCAATCCGGAGCGCGTTCGAATTCTTACGCTACTGATCGAACGCCCGGGTACGGCCAAGCAGGTCGCCGACTGGATCGGCGGCACGCGTGGCCGTGTTCACTACCACGTGAAGGAGCTGGAGAAGGCCGGGCTCGTCCAGATAGTGGCGAAGGTTGAGAAGGGCGGCGTGCTTGAGAAATATTACCGGGCAGTCGCGAGGAACTTCTACGTGGCTCGCGGTATCGGTGAGCACGCGGGACTCTCAGGCGACGTCCGGCGGGTGATCTCCGAGAGTATCCTCGGTTGGAGACGGAAGCAGATCCTCGAGATTGACCAGGACGAGATCGCAGTGAAGGTCGCACGCGACTGCCTCCAGATCAAAGTCGACGATATCGTTCTGATCAAAGGCGAATTTGTACACCGCGACATCATGGAACCTCTGAGTCGGGCGTTCGATTCGCTCGGGGCGCACTGCCTCGTGAAGTTCGCCGACTGCTCGGACGACAAGTTCATTCTGAAGTGGAAGGAAGACCTCGCGGCTGTCGTTGTGATTGAGCAGCCGGTCCGCTACCCCGGGGAAGAGAGCGGGACGATCGACCAGCAACTGCACGGGACGAAGCGTCTTGATTTCATGAAGGGACTCGTTGCAAGAGGCATGGAGCATCTGTATGCGGGTGTTCCCGGATACCCGCTCGAGAACCCCGTTTGTCGTGCGCTCCTCGATGCCGGGAAACGGATTATCTACATGGGATATCCCACTCCCGAGAAGGCCGAGGTCATGGGTTTGGACTACAGGCACCTCCACGACGCGTGGTGGACGGCGCTGGATGTCGACTATCAGGCGCTCGCGGAGCGCTGTCGGGTGTTGGGCGGTCTGCTCAGCGGAAGCCGCGAAGTCAGAATCACGTCGCCGGGTGGTGGCGATCTCACGTTCCTCGTTGAGGGGCGGGAGGTGTTCCTTGATGATGGCATCATCTCCGACTGGGAGGTGGAGCGCGGGCGTGGTTGGGGCCACCTTCCTGCCGGCAAAGTCATCGTCGCTCCCGTCGCAGGGACTGCGAACGGGACAATGCACTCGGAGATGACCGACTACTTCGGCGTCGCGATTCGCGACATCCGCATTGAGTTCAGAGACGGCGAGATCATCTCTGCGACGGCAGGTGAGAACGAGGAACTCCTCGATCTGGTGCTGTCGGAGAGCAGTGGCGACAGCGGGAAGGTTGGTGGCTTTGAAATCGGAGCCAATCCGGAAGTCCGAAATCCGGTCGGCTACACTGTCTGGGACAGTAAGTCGTATGGTGACGCGGCCCTCTGGATCGGCGACAACAGACTGATCGGCGGAGAGAATGAGGCCACGCTGTCATGGGGTTTCATGATCGTTCGACCGACTGTCTATCTGGACGGAAGGATAATATTGGAGGAACGCGAGTTCGATATCCGACGTAGTACTGGTACCTAGCGCCCGAGGGGACGAATCCGGGCGCTGACGCCCGAATCGACCGGTCCGGGCGCTGACGCCCGGATCAACCGGTACGGGCGCTGACGCCCGAAGAGACCGATTCGGGTAGATGCCCGGGGCGCCGGGTGCGGGAGTCCGGCGCCCCACATTGCCTGGCCTAGAGGACAACGGCGGGGTCAACCTGCCGGTAATGCCCCCTCAGGAGGAGTGCACCATGCGGACACCGTCATCAATGGTGGGGGCGACAGTTACCCTTGCTGTTCTCATCACGCTCATTGTTTCACTCCCAGCTCATGCAGCCGGCATCACCTCAGACACGATCATCTCTCCGCACAGCTCCGGTCATGCGATCGCCGTTCTTCACGCTGCTCCAAGCGAGCGAGCATCCGCTGCCCGATCCGAGACACTCTGGATCTTCGATGCCGATTTCGAGGATCTGGTGAGCCCCGACAACCTCGGATGGACGTCAACGGATGCATCCGGAACACCTGGTCGCGATAACCACTGGCACAAGGACACGATCCGGATCAACGGATTCGGGTACCTCGGCGACAGCACGTGGTGGTGCGGGAAGTACGATCCGTGCTGGGTACAGCCGAGAGGCTACGCGAACGACTGGGAGGAACACCTCTCGAGGGACTTCCCTCTCTCTCTGTGGAGCGAGTCCGGAGACGCCGTGACCTTCGAGTGGGACCAGCGCTTCGCGATGGAGAACGACTACGACTACGGGTACGTCGACGTGTCTGACGATGCCGGCGACTCGTGGAGTACCGTCGCGACCTACGAAAACCCGGGATTCAGTGGCACGCCCGGGCACAGTCAGGACTGGGACTCTCCAACGTATGGTCATCCCATCCTTAACCTGCACACATATGCCGGGACTGACGTGAGAATGAGATTCCGATTTGAGTCGGATTGTTGCTACTCGTCAGCGGACACGCCGAACAACCCACCATCGAACTCGGTGCTGGACGGCGCCTGGCAGCTGGACAACTTCGAGTGGAAGGTGAACGGTGTCACAGTCTGGCTTGATGACTGCGAGACTGTCGGCGACAACGGATGGTCGCACGATGACGTACCGCCGACGGGGCAGGTTGGCGTGACGTTCCGAAGGTCGCTCGAGACCGTGACCGGGGAGCCGAAGTGGATGATGGTGGCATACGACGAAGCGACCGGGGTGATGCTGGACGGCCAGGCCGCGCGGCTCCTGAGTCCAGCGATCGACATCTCCGGTGCCGACGGACTCGTTGCCCTCTGGTTCGCGTGGATCAACCTTCCCGAGTGTTCCAACGACCGAGTGTGGCTCAATCCCGCAAGTGGAGAGATCCCCGAATGCATTGATCCGTGGTCGTGGTACGAATGGCCCACCTGGGGGCCGTACTACGGGGGTCCGTACTACTTCGTGGGAAGCGACGATTGGACGGCGTACACAGGGGAAGACTGGCTGAAAGTGGGCATCGAGCTGAGGAACTAT
>JAUWBY010000046.1 GCA_030609605.1 Candidatus Eiseniibacteriota bacterium | reverse complement strand
GGTGAATCTGATCCGGCGATTCGGGATCAGCGGGATGCGTGACCGCATCAGCAAGGCGGCCCTCTACGGCGGGCTGACCCGGGGAGGGCGCGTCGTGGGGGCGTCCGTGCGCGAGGGCATGCGCACTATCCTTGCCGATATCAGGGACGGTAGCTTTGCGGAGGAGTTTCTGAGGGACGGTCGGGACGGCAACCCGGAGCTTCGCCGGCGTCTCAAACTGGAGGAGGAAAAGCCGATCGAGAAGATCGCAGGAGCGCTCAGAAAGCGTGCACACGAGGGGTGAGGGGGGCGTGCTCCGCACGACGGGTTGCGCATCGCCCGACGGGTCGCGCCCGGCCCGACGGGTCGCGCACAGCGCGACCGTGCGAAACGGCTTGACAGTACGAGGGGTCTGGGCTAACATCTAGTCTAACTAAGGCTTTTCAACGTAGTGGCTTCCCAGTACCCCATCCGAAGCACACCAACCTGATCCTGTTATCCGACAGAGGATTCCGAGTGTAACTTCGCCGTAGGGGCATCCGAACGCAGTCAGCGGTCACCGCGGCCGTGGTTGATCGGTTAGCGCTAAACCTGTTCTATGGGGCATGTGATGACAGAAAACGCCCGAGGCAAGACCAACGGGACGAAGAGAAAAACAGCAGCAACGAAGACGACGCGGGCGGCGGCTAATAACAAGGCAGGCTCGAAGAGCGTGACCGCCGTCAAACGCACTGCTGCGGAACGTGCGGTCACCGGTAAGGCACGGACCGTGACAGAGAGCAAGGCCTCGGCCGCGGACGTGCGGGATCCAGCGTCCGAGACCGGGAAGAAGCCTGCGGCTACGACCGAGCGGAAGGCCGTGGCGATTCCGAGAGCCAGCGACAATCTGAACATGGGCGAGATGAAGCAGCAGACAATCCGTCAGCTCGTCGATTATGCAGAGTCGCTTGGCCTCGACGGGGTGGGCGGACTGAGGAAGCAGGATCTCATTTTCAGGATCCTTGAGGGGCAGACGCAACGCAACGGTCTGATTTTCAGCGAGGGCGTGCTGGAGATACTGCCGGACGGGTACGGGTTCCTGCGATCGGTAGACTACAACTATCTGCCTGGGCCGGATGATATCTACATCTCACCGTCACAGATCAAGCGCTTTGACCTCAGGAAAGGCGACGTAGTTTCCGGGCAAGTGCGTCCGCCCAAGGAGAATGAGCGGTACTTCGCGCTTCTCCGCGTCGAGGCCGTCAACTTTGAGAACCCGGAGATGGCGAAGAAGAAGATCCTCTTCGAGAATCTGACTCCGCTATATCCGGAGCAGAGGCTCGTCCTCGAGGTTGATCCCAATGATATGACGACGCGCATCATCGACCTTCTCTGTCCGATCGGCAAAGGGCAGCGCGGCCTCATCGTGTCGCCTCCCCGAACGGGCAAGACCGTCATACTGCAGAAGCTTGCCAACAGCATCACAATGAACCATCCGGAGGTGGTGTTGATGGTGCTTCTGATCGATGAACGGCCCGAGGAAGTCACCGATATGCAGCGGTCGGTCAGGGGAGAGGTCATAAGCTCGACTTTCGATGAGCCGCCTGAGCGTCACGTTCAGGTCGCGGATATGGTCATAGAGAAGGCCAAGAGACTTGTCGAACACAAGAGGGACGTTGTCATTCTGCTCGATTCGATCACACGGCTGGCGCGCGCCCACAACACAGTGGTTCCTCACAGCGGCAAGATCCTCTCGGGTGGTGTAGATTCGAATGCGCTTCAGAAGCCGAAGCGCTTCTTCGGCGCGGCGCGGAACACCGAGGACGCCGGTAGCCTCACAATCGTGGCAACCGCGCTGATCGATACTGGGTCGCGGATGGACGATGTCATCTTCGAGGAGTTCAAAGGTACGGGTAACATGGAGCTCGTCCTCGACCGCAGACTCACGGATCGGCGGATATACCCATCGATGGATATTCTGAAGTCAGGTACGAGAAAGGAAGAGCTGCTTCTTCCAGAGGAGACCATCAACAGATTATGGATCCTCAGAAAATTCCTGAGCGAGCAGACCCCTGTCGGAGCGATGGAGTTCCTTCTGAACAAGATGAAGCAGACCAGGACGAACGAGGAGTTCCTGGCCTCGATGAATTGAACCAGAGAGCCACTGGAGGTTGTAGCATGAGGAAGGACATTCACCCCGAGTACAACGAGTGCACCGTCAAGTGCGTGTGCGGGAACGAGTTCACGACCCGCTCGACTCTGAAAGAGATCGACGTCGAGATCTGCTCTGCTTGCCATCCGTTCTTCACGGGCCAGCAGAAGCTCGTTGACAGTGCAGGTCGCGTCGACCGCTTCCTGAAGAAATACGGAAGCGAGTTCGGTGGCGCGCTGATCGAGGGAAGCGCCGTCAGCAGAGAGAAGAGCGCGGCCAAGGAGTCGTCATCCGATGCAGACACGGTAGACGAGAAGCCCTCTGACGCCGATGCGGCAGATGAGAAGCCCTCGGCCGATAACTAGTCAGGATCCCTTTCTTGGTGAGGCGGATCCCGGCGGGCCGGACATCAGCACGGGCGCACCGACGGTCTGCCCTCGTTGGTTGACGATGACAGAGACGGGCAGCCCACTCAAGGTCTATACACTCGACGGCCTCTCACCGGAGGTCGTCGCAGTTACATTCGCGAAGACATCGCGCGTACCCGACTCGTTTGAGGAGATCGCTCGTGAACTCTCCGAGAGCGAGTCGTCGCGTTTCCATGAGAAATGGGTGATAGGGTACGGGCACTCATCCGTGGCCGAACACGCGGTACTCTCGATTGCCATAGAGAACATCTCCATCCTGGGCGCCAAACTCGTTGAAGAGAGCCGTCTCTCCTCGTTCACCGAGAAGTCCACCCGCTATCAGGTGATGTCCCCGGATAACTACTACACTCCTCCCGTGTTTGCGTCGGGGGCGGCCGCCGACGTCTACCGAAAGACGGTGGCTGCGCTCTACGCGACCTACGAGGAGTTGATGCCGAAGGCCAGAGCCTACTGTGATGAAGCCTATGGTGGGTCGGAGTGGAGGGAGCGCGGTTGTACCCCGAAGGGGAAGGCGTGTGATTCCATCCGTGGGCTTCTGCCGGCGGCTGCCAAGACGAACATGGGTTGGACCGTCAACGCGAGGAGCCTGGGGCACGGACTTGTCAGGATGGCCTCGAGCCCGCTTGATGAGATGCGCAGTCTGGCCGCCGAGCTGAGGCGGGTCGGAGAGATCCGGATCCCCACGCTACTCAAGCACACTGATCCATCTCCCTACCAGGATGGTTGGGAAGAGCGGATGGCGGCGGCACTTGTGCAACGGCGGCCTGCCGTTGGGACTGAGGTGGAGAGATACCGTGGGGGTGGCGGGACAGATTCCACATCGATGACGGGCGCCGGAGGGTCACAGGCATCGGGAGGCACGCGCCTGGTTGACTACGACGAGGACGGAGAGGCATCCGTGCTGGCAGCCCTTCACTTCCGAGCCGGAGGGCGGTCGTACGATGAGGTACGGGCGATCGTCGAGGGCATGAACAATGGCGAACGGAAGTCGGCGCTTGGAACTGCGCTTGCGGGGATGACGGAGCACGAGGCGCCGGTGCGCGAGTTCGAAAACACGAGCTACACGTTTGAGATCACCTGCGATTTCGGTGCGTACCGCGACATTCAGCGCCATCGCATGACGACGCAGACCCAACAGCTTCTGACGTGTGACCTGGGCTTTGCGATAACGGATGATGCACGTGCGGTCGGGCTGGCCGGGCGGATGGAGGAGGTGCTGGGAGAAGTGCGCGAGTCATGGCGTATCCTCGCGGACGTTGATCCTGCGCACGCGCAGTATGTGGTGCCACTCGCGTACAACAAGCGGTTCCTTATGAAGATGAACTTCAGGGAAGCGTTCCATTTCGTGAGATTGAGGTCGAAGGTTCACGGTCATGAGTCGTACCGCCGTGTGGCATGGGCCGTGAAGCGAGAGATAGAGCGTGTACACCCGCTTTTGGGTGGACTCATACCGGTCGACGTGGAAGGTGTTCCGACGGCGGACGTTGTCGGCGCGCGGGAACGATAGAAACGAGCGATCGTAGACAGGACTTGCGAATGAGCGAGAAACGAAGGAAGAGGCCCGAGCGCGAGCTGCATGAGGGAGTCAAGCCGATAGAGGCGCTCGGCGCTGCGAAGGGCAAGATCCACTACGGAGGGCAGGCTGTCATCGAGGGCGTAATGATGCGCGGCCCGCGCAAGGTGGCGGTGGCCGTCAGGCTTCCCGACGGCAAGATCGACGTCCACTGCGAGGAGTTCGTCTCGCTCTCGAGGAAGAGCAGGATCCTCAGGCTGCCGGTGATTAGAGGTGGGCTGACTCTCATTGAGTCGCTTGCTTTGGGCATAAAGGCTCTCAACTTCTCGGCGAGTGTGGCAATGGAGGCCGAAGCGGAGGCGGAGGCGGAAGCGAAGGCAGCGGAGAGCGCAACTGTGGATGGCGGTGGAGAGTCGGGCGCGGCAGCCACGAACGGACCGAGCGTGGACGGCGGAAGCACTCCCGTGATCTCGGAGAGCGTTGGGTTGGGGCCCGCTGCGGACGGTGAGGCTCGCAAGCTGGCGCGAGATGACTGGAAAACCAAGGCCGCACTGACCGGTACGATGATCGCCGCCTTCGGGCTGGGTATCCTATTTTTCTTCTACATCCCCCTGGTGTTGTCCGACCAGCTGACGCGCTGGCTCGGAAGCGACAGCTCTATTCTGTTCAATGCGATTGACGGCGTAATCCGCGTCGTTTTCTTCCTCGTATACATCTGGGGAATCTCCCAGTGGCGTGAGATGAGACGCGTCTTTGAATATCACGGTGCGGAGCACAAGACCATCTTCTGCCATGAGGCTGAGGAGGAGCTGACTCCGGCGAACGCGCAGAAATACACGACGCGGCATCCCAGATGCGGTACAAGCTTCCTTCTCATAGTAATGGTCGTGAGCATTCTGGTATTCATGCTGACCGGGCGGCCGCAGGTCATTGCGCACCGACTCATGAGGCTTTTGCTCATTCCCGTCATCGCGGGCGTTTCCTATGAGATCATGAAGCTCTCGGCCCTGCACGGGGAGACCCGCTGGGCGAGAGCCATTTCGGCTCCCGGCATGTGGCTTCAGGGAATAACCACGAAACAGCCGTCGGACGCGCAGATCGAGATCGCAATCGCTGCGCTCGAGGCCGCGAGGGCCGGTGACGATGCGGTTGCAGAGGCCGTGGCGGGCGAGGGTGAGACGGATGGCTGCGATGCTCGATAAGCTGAGATCCATAAGGGAGCACCACGAAAAGCTCACGGAACTGCTTACGAGACCCGAAGTGCTGGCCGACCATAACCTTGTCAGAAGGTACTCAAAGGAGCGGGCAGGGCTCAATGACGTTGTCCTTGCCGGCACGGAGTACGAGAGGGTTATGAGTGATATCGAGGCGGCCACGGAGATAATCGCGTCGGCCGAGGATCCCGAAGAGAAGGAGTTCGCGAAGGAAGAGCTGGAGGAACTTGGAGCGCGCCGGTCGGAACTCGAGGAGCGATTGAGACTCCTGCTTGTCCCCAAGGATCCGAACGACGACAAGAACGTTATCATCGAGATCCGGGCCGGGACAGGCGGTGACGAAGCCGCGCTATTCGCTTCGGATCTCTTCCGCATGTACTCGCGCTATGCAGAGCGTCGTAAGTGGAAGATCGACGTGATGAACACGAGCGAATCGGGAGCCGGCGGGTTCAAAGAGATCGTGTTCGCTGTCGACGGTCACGGGGCCTACAGCCGGTTCAAGTTCGAGAGCGGTGTGCATCGCGTGCAGCGCGTGCCCGAGACTGAGTCACAGGGCAGGATCCACACGTCGGCGGCCACGGTGGCCGTGCTTCCGGAAGCCGAGGAAGTCGACATCGAGATCAAGCAGGAAGATCTGAAAATAGACGTCTACCGCGCGACCGGTCCCGGTGGTCAGAGTGTCAACACGACCGATTCCGCCGTCCGTATTACGCACAAGCCGACCGGACTCGTCGTCACGTGCCAGGATGAGAAGTCGCAGCACAAGAACAAGACGAAGGCACTAAAGGTTCTGAGGGCCAGGCTCTACGAGGTCGAGCGGGAGAAACAGCAGGCCGAGATGGCCGAGACCCGCAGAAGCCAGATCTCAACGGGGGACCGGAGCGCCAAGATTCGCACCTACAACTTCCCGCAGAGCCGGGTTACGGACCACAGAATCAGCATGACACTCCACGGCATCAGTCAGGTACTTGACGGTGGGCTCGACGAACTCATGGACGCGCTCGCAACTCAGGACCAGGCCGACAAGATGGCGCACTCAGAATGAAAGCCTCGGCGACCGCCGGGGTCGGGTGCGGGTGGGCACAACGGTGACCAGGCAAGAGACCGTTTGGACCATCACGGAACTCATCAAGTGGAGCAAGAGCTACCTTGCTGAGAAGGGCTTCGAGAACGCGAGGCTGGAGACCGAGCTGCTCCTGGGGCACACGCTTTCTCTTCCCAGGATCGAACTGTATGTCCAGCACGACCGTCAGTTGAGTCGGGATGAGTTGGCGCGGTACAAGGCGCTGTTCAAGAGACGCCTTGCCTGGGAACCCGTGCAGTACGTCACCGGAACGGCGGCCTTCATGATGGCCGAGTTCGAGGTAACACCCGCGGTGCTGATACCGCGGCCCGAGACTGAGGCGATGACGGAAGTCGCGATCGGACTCATAGCCGGGTCGGTGGGCCGCGACAGCGCGGAGCCGGGGACGGAAGGCCGTCTGCTTCTGGCCGATATCGGGACAGGTTCAGGTGTTATCGCCGTCACGCTGGCGCAGAAGCTCCCCGGAGCCGAAGTGGTTGCCACCGACATATCGGCCGACGCGCTCTCGGTGGCGGGACGCAACGCCGAGAGGATCGGTGTCTCGGAAAGAATCCGATTCGCGGAGGGAGCGGGAGTTGAGCCGCTTGCCACGATGGGACTTGCGGGGAAACTCTCGGGAATCGTCTCGAACCCGCCGTACGTTCGTTCAGGCGACATGAAGACGCTCCCGCGCGAGGTGCGGGAGTTCGAGCCGGGAATCGCACTCGATGGGGGAGCCGATGGACTTGACTGCATCCGTTCTCTCGCGCAGGATGGCCCTGAGTTCCTGGCAGTTGGTGGGGTAATGGCGCTCGAGTTCGGAGACGGGCAGGCCGACGCCGTGCGCGAGCTGATGGAGAAGAAGCTTGCCCGCGTTGAGATACACAAGGACTACGCTGGTCGCGACCGCATAGCGACCGGCATAAGGACACCCGGAGCGAACATCAGATGACGCCGGACACGCTCCCGCCGTAGAGAGCGGGAGTGCGGGTCCGACGGACAGCAGAGGGCACGATGGACAAAATCGTCGTAGAGGGTGGAGCACAACTCAGAGGTGAGATCCGTGTCAGCGGCGCCAAGAACGCAGCGCTTCCGATCATGGCGGCGACACTGCTCTCGCCGGGGAAGTTTCTCCTGAGCAACGTCCCAAGACTCAGAGACGTCGTGACGATGGAGCATGTGCTCCGCGTCCTTGGGGCACAGGTTGCGCATCATGACCACAGCATCACGGTGGACACGACCAACTGCAATTACCACGAAGCTCCGTACGAGCTGGTCAAGACCATGCGAGCATCGATCTGTGTGCTGGGTCCGGTTCTCGCGAGATTGGGACGTGCGCGCGTCTCGCTTCCCGGCGGGTGCGCGTGGGGTCCTCGACCTGTCGACTTCCATATCAAGGCCATGCGGGATCTTGGAGCTACGGTCGAGATCGACCACGGCTACATAGTGGCTGAGGCGAAACGCCTCAAGGGCGCGAGCATCGTGTTCGAGAAGTCGAGTGTGGGCGCTACCGAGAATGCGATGATGGCCGCGACGCTTGCTGACGGGACGACCGTCATCGAGAATGCAGCGAGTGAACCCGAGATCAGCGCGCTTGCGGGCTTCCTGAGAAGTATGGGGGCCGTGATCGATGGAGACGGGACCGGCACCATCACGATCGAGGGTGTCGATGAGCTGAGGTCGGCGGACGTGAACGTTGTGCCGGACAGGATCGAGGCGGGGACGTTCATGGTGGCCGCGGCGATCACGCGCGGTGACGTTTTTGTCATGGGTGCTGACATTACGCACTGCGCGGCCGTGGTGTCGAAGCTGCGTGAAGCGGGAGTAGAGATAATCGCGGCGGAGGACGGGATCCGTGTCCGCGGCCCCGAGCGACTCGAATCCGTGAACGTGACGACGGCGCCGTACCCTGGATTCCCAACGGACATGCAGGCACAGTTCATGGCGCTCATGTCGGTTGCCGACGGGAGCAGCGTGGTCACGGATACTGTCTATGCTGATAGATTCTCCCACGTCCCGGAGCTCAGAAGGCTCGGCGCGGACATCACGATGGATCGAAACGTTGCCGTTATCACCGGTGCGGAGCATCTCTCCGGAGCCAGGGTGATGGCGACCGACCTCAGAGCGAGCGCAGCTCTCATTCTTGCGGGGCTTGTTGCGGAGGGTACGACCGAGGTCTCGCGGGTCTATCACATCGACCGCGGCTACGAGGCCATCGAGAAGAAGCTCTCGGAGCTGGGTGCACGTATATGGAGGGAGAAGGCGGCTGCCTGATTGAGCGGTGACCGGGCAGCCGGGCGAGCTTGGAGGAATGATGGCAGGGCATAGGTGGCACGTCATCCTCGGGACGGCCGGGCACATTGATCATGGCAAGACTGAACTCGTGCGGGCGCTGACCGGCGTCGATACCGACCGGCTGCGCGAAGAGAAAGAGCGAGGGATAACCATAGAGCTGGGATTCACCAGGCTCGATCTTCCGACCGGTGACTCAGTTGGGATCATCGATGTCCCAGGACATGAGAAGTTCATCAAGACGATGCTCGCCGGCGTGGCGGGCATCGATTTCGTTATGCTCGTGGTTGCGGCCGACGAGGGAGTGATGCCGCAGACGCGCGAGCACATGGATATCATCGACCTCCTTGGTGTTGACCTGGGAGTCGTCGCGCTCACCAAGACGGACCTCGTTGAGCCGGAGGAAATGGAACTCGCGCACGACGATGTTCTTGAGTTTCTCGAGGGAACTCCTCTCGAGGGGGCGGCGATAGTGCCGGTCTCGTCGATCACAGGAGACGGGATAGACAAGCTTGTCGAAGAGCTCGGTCGGCTTGTAGTGAACGTCAAGGAGAGAAGTGATGCCGGGCATGCGCGGCTTCCGATTGATCGAGTGTTCACACTCATGGGACACGGGACCATTGTGACCGGTACGCTCTGGTCCGGGAGCGTCAGCCCGGGGGACAAGCTTGAGATCTATCCGAGTGGACTGATCACGCGCATCAAGAGCGTTCACGTTCATGACAAGGCCGTGGAGCGGGCGGAGGCGGGACAGCGAACGGCTCTCGGCCTGCATGGCGTATCGAAGGGCGAGGTAACGCGCGGTGATACCGTTGGAGCTCCCGGCGCCCTGCACACCACGCATATGATAGATGCCAGGGTCCGGCTCGTGGCCGGCGCCAGGCCGATCAAGAATCGAACGCGCGTGCATCTGAACATTGGGACGTCTGAAGTCCTGGCTCGAGTTACCCTGCTCGAGGGCGGTGGACTCCTGCCCGGCGAGGATGCGCTCGTCCAGATGAGGCTCGAGAGTCCCGTTGTGGCCGAGAAGGATGACCTCTTTGTGATAAGGTCGTATTCGCCGGTTCACACGATAGGTGGCGGACGGATCATCGATCCCATTCCCAAACGGCACAAGCGGATGCACAGGGAAGTTCTCGATGCGCTCGACCTGCTGGAGAGCGGTGGACACGACGAAGTACTTCTACACGTCATCGGTGGGAGTGGCCTTGAGGGGATTCCTCTGAAGAAGCTCAACCAGAAAATCGACGAGGCGCTTCTTCCCGATGTCGATGGGCTTCTGGCAGACGGACGCGTGCTCAAAGTAGCCGGGAGACTTCTGACGGCCGACGGCTATTCCTCTCTGCGCGACGGGATTGAAAGACTCCTCAAGGCACACGCTGCCGATTCGCCACTGGAATGGGGGATGTCCGCAGAAGAGCTCAGAGGGAAACTGGGCAAGAAGCTCGAGCGCTCCGTTTTGGACGCGGCGCTCGGTGAACTCGCGAATTCCGGGGCTGTCTCACGGCGGGGGGATCTGGTACGGTGGGGTGAGGAAAGCGTCGAGCTGTCTCCGTCACAGCAGAGGCTCGCGAGCGCCATCGAATCGCTGCTTCTCACGGCGGATGCGTTACCTCCGACGCTCGAGGTCCTCCACGATGAGATCATGGACGAACTCGGCACAGCGTTCAGGGAGACGGAGTTCGACGCCATCGTGAAACTCCTTGCATCAGAGGGGCGGATGGTGAAGATAACGAGCACGCTCTTCTTCCACTCGGATGTAGTTGCGCGCATTCGTGGACAGGTGCTCGCTCACCTCGAGGTGGAGCGCGAGCTGGATGTGTCCTCGTTCAAGGAGATGGTCGGTCTGACGAGGAAGTATGCTATCCCGCTTCTTGAGTTTTTCGATCGCGAGGGGACGACACTGAGGTCCGGGAACGTGAGGCTCAGAGGCCGCAAGGCGTAGTCGACTGGAGCACGATGACCCTCAAGGCACGAAGAAAGACCAGGCAGGTCACCATCGGCTACGTTGAGGTTGGAGGCGATGCCCCGATCTCGATCCAGTCGATGACCAACACGCGGACGCACGACGTGGAGGCGACCGTCTCCCAGATCGATCGTCTGACGGCCGCCGGATGTGAGATCGTGCGGGTGGCCGTGCCGGATGCGGTGTCGGTCAGTGCGCTGCCGGAGATCCTCATCCGATCCAGTATCCCCGTCGTCGGGGACATACACTTCGACCACAGATTGGGGCTCGGCGCCATCGAGGCGGGCGTGCACGCGCTTCGCATCAATCCCGGTAATATCGGTGGGAGGGAACGCGTGTCGGAGCTTGTCGCGGCTGCCAGGGAGAAGCATATTCCCATCCGCGTCGGCGTGAATGCAGGGTCCCTGGAGCAGGACATCCTCGAGCGTGACGGACACCCCACGGCCGCGGGGCTCGCGGAGAGCGCGGAGCGGCAGGTGGAACTCATGGAAAGCCTAGGTTTCAGCGATCTCATACTGTCGCTAAAGGCATCCGATGTGATGATGACGATTGAGGCCAACCGGCTGATCGCTTCGCGGTGCGATTACCCGCTTCACGTAGGAGTGACTGAGGCTGGGACGCCTGTCTCGGGGGCTGCGCGTTCGGCGGTAGGTTTGGGTGTCCTTCTGGCGGAGGGCATCGGGGACACGTTAAGGGTCAGCCTGGCCGGAGCTCCTGAGGACGAGATCCCCGTCGCGAGGGCGATCCTGTCGTCACTCGGTCTCAGGCACGGTGGAGTTACGGTCATCGCCTGTCCGACCTGCGGGAGAACTGAGATCGACGTTGCGGGTGTGGCGGTCCGAGTCGAGGAGGCCACAGTCGGCATCCTTGCGCCCATCGTAGTCGCCGTCATGGGTTGTGCCGTGAATGGGCCCGGCGAAGCGCGGGAAGCAGATGTCGGCGTGGCCGGAGGCGGCAGAGAGGCCATCCTCTTCCGACGCGGAAACATCGTAGAGAGAATAGGCGAAGATGGTATGGTAGAGAGACTTGTGGACGAGATACGGATCATCGCGAAGGCGAGCGGTTCATCAGAGTAGTTGGCTACGGGCAGCACGTGACAGAGGTTCGGAGACCGTGCCGTGGCCGGCGCCAGAGGGAAGAAGAGGTTGCACACGTGGATGCCAGATTCTACAACGCCGTCGCTCAACTCTCGGATGTCGGCACTGTCGCCATCCGGTCGCTCCGGCACGATGACAAGGAACGCCTGTTGGGTCTTTTCCGTCGCCTGATGCGGAGGTCGATCTACTTCCGGTTTCTGGGGGAGGACAAGAAGGACGTCACGCCGGACGAACTTGCGTACTACACAGAGATCGATTTCGAGAACCACGTTGCTTTGGCAGCATGTCTGAATGAGGGTGGGGAGGAGAGAATAGTCGGCGTCGGGCGGTACACGGTCAGTGAAGAGTCGAAGAGCTCGAAGAGCGCTGAAGTCATGTTCTGTGTCGGCGATGAATACCAGGGGCGTGGCATCGGTACGGCGCTTCTGGACCATCTCGTGCGTATCGCGAGAACTCAAGGGATCGAGAAGTTTGAGGGACGCCTCTTTGCCTCAAACTCCAGGATGTTCAGTGTTCTCGAGAAGAGCGGATTCACGCTCAAGAGCGTGAAAGAGTCAGGCGGCATCGTCCATACGGAATTCTCGATCAAGAAGTAGCAGTTGAACACCCCGATACTCGCTCCTTACTACTCCGAACTTGACAGCCGATCGTCTGTCAGGTATAGTGTAGCCAAGTTCGGGATTGGTGAGACACACCCCTGCCAAACACGCCCCCTTTGAGGATCCCGACCTTGTCGGACGATTCCAAGAGGCGACCGAAGAACGGTCGTTGCGATACGCGTGAGAGCAGCAAGGAACCCAGACTTCTCGATAGGAT
>JAUWBY010000149.1 GCA_030609605.1 Candidatus Eiseniibacteriota bacterium | reverse complement strand
GCTCCCGTGCCTATTGAGCTTCCGTTCATGACCCTCTACGGAGTCATTTGGGACCCGGATAACCCGATAGCGATAGTGGATGGACTGGATCTGCGCGTGGGAGAGAAGATAAAGGGAGCACGCATCGTCAGAATCGAATTCGACAGTGTGATATTGTCCTACAGGTCAAAGTCCTTTGAACTCACTGTCGAGTAGTGTTCGAGGACTGAGCAGGAACGACCTGAATGTACCGTCGACTGAGGAGGTTGGAAGATATGTTCAGCAGACTGAATCCACCGCGCTGCCGGAGTGTGGTACTGCTCCTGGTGGCCGTCGCGGTGCTTCTTGCAGTGACAAGCCTTGCGTGGTCTCAGACATCCGCACAGGAAGGTTCTGTCAGAAGCCAGCGGATCTCACTCAACTTGCAGAACGTCACGTTGGGAAGCGTACTCAAAGTGATGACTCAGAAATCGGGCATCAACTTCCTGATCGGTTCGGAACTCGTGGGACGGAACATCAATGTCTACCTCGAGGATGTCCTGGTAGAAGACGCGCTTGCGGCGATCCTGCGTGCGAATGGTCTGTGGTACACACGACAGAAGGGAACCAACATCTACGTCATCATGTCATCGCCCGAAGGCCCGCCCGTGGCGACGATGACGGAGGTCTTCAGAACCAACTACGCGAATGCCGTCGAGCTGGGCGAGACCATCGATAAGGTTCTGACGAACCTGGGTAGCGTCGTGGTCGATGCAAGGACCAGCTCGCTTGTCGTCTCAGACATTCCTGAGAACATGGCGACCCTGAGAGCGCTCGTTCAGGAACTGGACACCCCAACGGGTCAGGTCCTCATAGAAGCCAGGATCGTCGAGTTTTCGGAGGATTCGTCACACGAACTCGGTATTTCCTGGGACGCCAGCAATCCGATGGATGAATCGTCGGGCGATGGCGCTATCTCGTACAATACGACCTTCAACAGCGGTGCAGAGGGGCTCTTCGAACTCTCGATCGGCAAGTTCGCTTCGTTCAGCGATCTCAAGGATATCGCCGGCAAGATATCCGCCATGCAGAAGGAAGGAAGAGCGCGTGTTCTCGCACGTCCTCAGATCCTGACGCTGGATAACCGGGAAGCTGTGATCGAGATCATCCGCAACATGGCTCTGGCACGGAAGGTTACCTATCGCGAGGGTGGGCAGGAGTCGACCGTCGAGCCGATCTTTGGCCAGGTAGGTGTTACTCTGAAGGTGACACCTCACGTGAACAGTGAGAACATCGTATCGCTGGAAGTCGAGCCGATGGTCAGCTCAGCACAGCGCTCGGCCTATTTTCCCGATGATGCTGTGGACACGAAGCACAGAACGGCCAGGACCACCGTCATGATACCTGATGGCCAGACAGTCGTCATCGGTGGTCTTCTCAGAACAGACGTAGTAGACACTGATTTCAAGGTGCCTCTTCTGGGCGATATCCCGCTCCTCGGGATGCTCTTCAGGAAGAGCATCAGGACGGAAACGGATACGGAGATCGTTCTCTTCCTGACGCCGAGAATCCTGAGCGGAGAGGCCCTCGAGCGCTACAGCGAACGACGTGAGAGTGAAATCGACGCAAGGATGGAAAATTGGTAGTGTTGATGACGGCGAGCCTGTTCGCAGCAGGAGCCATCTTCGGGAGCTTCCTCAATGTGCTCATACATCGTCTCCCCAAGGGGGAGTCGATCGTGAGGCCGCCGTCTGCGTGCCCTGAGTGCGGGCACAGGATCATGCCGTGGGACAATGTTCCCATCGTGAGCTACCTGATGTTGGGGGGGAGGTGTCGCCACTGCAAGGCAGCCATCTCCTCCCGGTATCTTGTGGTCGAAATACTGGCCGGACTGGTGCCGGCGCTTCTGCTGTGGCGCTACGGCTTGGGCCGAGAGGCGCTGGTGCTGTGTCTACTCAGCTACGTTCTGATCGTCGTCTCGTTCATTGACCTGGATCTGAAAATCATACCCGACCGCGTCACGCTTCCGGGGATCGCCGCAGGGCTGATTGTGGCGCCTCTGCTCGGCCTGACGACGTTCGGTGGATCTCTTTTGGGTGCGGTGGTGGGCGGTGGCGCACTCTACCTGATTGCAGTCGTCGGCGAAGCTGCCTTCGGCAAGGAAAGCATGGGCGGGGGAGACATCAAGCTCGCTGCAATGCTCGGTGCGTTCCTGGGCTGGCAGGCGGTACTACTGCTGCTGTTTGCCGCATTCCTGATGGGCGCCGTTACGGGCATCATTGCTGCGACTGCCACTCGTGGGTCCGGATGGGATCACAGCATGCCGTTCGGTCCCTTTATCGCGATAGGGGCGTTCGTGGCCACGATCTGGGGCGATACGATACTGGCGTGGTACGGCATGCTGTTCTGAGCGATGGAACGGCTCCCGTTCCTGTGCAAAGACGAAAAGGACCCCGGCTCTCTGGTGTGGAGCCGGGGTCTTGTTCAGCTCGTCGTATCTGTCACAGGGTAAGCCCTAACCACCTATCAGAGAGGTCAGCAGCACACTGTCTCGTGGAGCCGCGCTGGGCCACGCGAGCTTCACTTCGATGTGCTTGACGTAGACAGAATCGCCGGAGCTGGGCCACGAAATCGTCTGGACACTCCAGGTCAGGCGGCCGAGCACATCGTTGCTGGAATTGGAGTCCCCCCGCGTATTCAGGACTATGCTCGGGTCGGTCGGATGGGTTCCAGCAGTGAGATTCGTGCTCGAAACGTCGGCGTCCGATCCAGCCGATCCGAAGCCGGCCTGCATCAGCTGCTCGGTCTTTCTTTCCACGAGCTTGAGTGCCATCCGCTCCTCGCCTCGGTGGGAGGCCAGCATGCGTCCCGACACGAGTGAATCGAAGACCGGGACCATGACCAAACTCAGCACAACCACTGAGAACAGGATCTCAATCAGAGTCGTTCCTGCTTGGTTGCCGCGCACGATGCGGCGTCTGCCGCTCCGTGGGGTCCCATCATCTATTGGTTTCACTGTCGCCATCTACCTGCCTCAGTTTCTGCAGACCGCCGTCGATGACATGAGCACGTGCTGGTCGTCTACGGTTGTGGCCGTGCCGCGGCCATTGTCAATGAGGATGTCGATGTTGACCGCCCGTCCGTCCGGGGTTGAGAAGCTCACAGACGAGACGTGTGAAGTGACGATTCCACCGCCTATGTCGATGAGTTGGCCATTTCCGTTGGCGTGGAACGTCGCCATCAGGCTGTCGCTCGAGCCGGTGTCGTAGTAGACGGAGATCGAGTCACTTCCTGCCCCGATCACCACGGATGATCCACACCTGATCTCGCGAGCCATGACCGCCACAGCGAGGGAGGCCTCCCGCTGCACGTCCGTGAGACACGCCGTTCCTTCCCACGAGTGCATTGTGCCTGCGTACACGGCGAACGTCGCGGCTATGGCGACCGTGGACAGAAGAGCTGCTATGAGCACCTCGACCAGCGAGAAGCCACCGTTGTTCAGGAGGCGGGCCCGCCCTGGGGATCCTATCGGTCGATTGCTAAGCACTGTCCACCTCCCTCCACGCGCGCTTGTAGTACCGCCCTGTCATGAAATAGCCCGGCGGCTGCACGTTCTCGAACCTGGTATCGTAGTTGTAGCTCTTTGCGAAGCCACTGTAGATGATGATCTCGTCACCGCTGAGATAGCCGGTACCGACGCAACCCCGGTACCTCTGGATGATTCCCCCATGAATCGTCAGCGTCCCGCGTGGGCTTCCTGAGGCGTAGTTCTCTACCTCGAAGGACGTCCCGAGTGCCATGATGTGTGCGTGAACTGTGCAGTCGTCCGCGTTTGCCGAGTTGTCCATGATTATGACATTCGACTCGGAAACCAGCCCAAGGACATCATCGCAACCATCGAGTGGGCCCTCTGCGTCGCTGGCGCGGTAGGTCACATCGTCAACGATGCACATATCGCCCCCAGTGGCGATCGTGAGCGTGCCGTCGAGCACTCCCGCTACACTGATCTCGCCGCTGACATACAGGATTCCATTGAACGATGAGAGTTCGACATCGGTCCACTCGCCGCCCGAGAGGTCCCTGTAGCTGACGTAGCCGTACAGGCGACCATCCCCGGTCTCCCGGCTGAGGACTATCTCAGCGTCGCCGGTGATGGTGACGCCGCCATCGTTCGCCAAGGCGATGAGGTTGTCCACGCAATCGGGGAGCTCGATGTCGGAGGTCCCGAGCTCATACCCGTCATCGAAGATGGGCTCATCGTACGGTGCGTTGTTCGGTTCCGATGATTCCAGGTTGTCGTAGCGGCTGCCGTTGTAGTACATGAATGACGGCGTGTGCGACGGGTCGGTGTCGTCAGGGCCGCCGTAAGCGCTTGAGACATGACCGGCAAAGTGCGGGTCACCGAGTATGTGTATCTGACCGTTCGTGTGAAGAGAGCCGTCGAGCATGTCAGCTGAGCAGAACCAGACAGGCGTCGTCGTTTGCGGCGGGTGCTCCTCCTCGGTGAAGTAGATGAACTGGGCGTACGAGTGCGTCATCACGTCTCGCTCCAGTACGAGGGAGTCCGATCCAGAGGAACCGGTGCAGCGAATGGTGTAGAACTTCAGCGCGGCTGCTGGGTTCCCAATATCGGGGAGGATCGAGACCCTGTAGGTTCCCATACTCAAGGTCTCGGCAAAGGCTCCAAAAGGCCTGAGCACCGTTACGCCGGGCGGAGGATCGTACTGAGCCTCGAGCCAGGTGTGGGCGCGAGCCAGTCCTGACTCCGCAAGATAGAGGGCACGCGAGCGGTCGACGCGTCTGCTGGCCAGACTCGAATCACCCGACGCGAACTCGTATATGCTGAGAACCACGATCAGCATAACAATCGCCAGAATCGATACTGCAACGAGAATCGATCCGGATTCGTCCCTGAGTATTCGTCGTATGGCTTTCATGGTGACACCTCCTTGGGACGTCCGTGGTCTTGCTCCACCGTCCGTCTCGGTGCGATGTGGGAGAGTGTCCGCAACTGGGCGGGCTCTCATAGGTGTCTATGTTGCACAGAGTGTGCCAGCTAGCAAGTATTACAGTGAGGGAATATCTTCTTGTGTATAGCGGAGGAATAGCGGTAAGCTGGTACGTAGTGCAGACCCAGTGCGCTGAGACGTGGGCAGAACTGGATCTCCGCGTGCGGCGGCGTGGGCAGGACGGGATTCCACTGCCGGCCGCGGTTGGCAGTCGGCAGTGCGATTGCCGGAAGTTGGGGAGCGGCTGTTACCAGCCGTCGTGGATCGCGAGCGTGGTGATGCAGATCACTTCTGCCGGCTCATCCCCGATGTTCTCCAACTCGAAGCCGCTCATGAGGGAGAACTGGATGGTATCACCGTCTCTGAGGACGGCCGAGAAATCGTTCACGGCAAAGCGGAGCATACCGGATACGCACAACACAACCATCTCACCGAGGGCGGGGGAGCGGCCGGCAGTCTCTCCGGGCTGGGTGATCTTTCTGAACATGCGTGTCATGGTCCACGGCACGGTCTGTGTCAGCCCTTCGGTTTCGATGATCTGGTCGTGAGTATCGCAGCAGTAGATCTTTGTCCTCTCGCTCCTGCGCGTGAGGACGGCGAGCGAGCTGGTGGTCTCCTCGACGAAGTGTGCCGATCGTTCTCCGAGTGCTTTGGAGATGCGTTCGAGCGCACCGATGGTCGGCGATGTTTTGCCGCGCTCGATCTCGGAGATGTGCGTTGCCGACATTCCGGAGCGAACTGCCACCTCCTTGAGGGTCATATCTCGCCTGAAACGGGCCAGCTTGACCCGGCGTCCGACCTCTTCCTTCGTAGGCATACTGGTGTCTCCTG
>JAUWBY010000042.1 GCA_030609605.1 Candidatus Eiseniibacteriota bacterium | reverse complement strand
GGTGACCAAACCCGCAACGAACGTAGTTGCAGGCCTATCCGATGGCTATCTGCTTCTCATTACCATCCTGTGGACCGTGACTGCAGTTGCCCTGATTCTGACCTGGATTGTAAGGGCGCCGAAACGGATCGTCCCTGCCGCATGCATCGATGTCCATTGCTCCCGGCGTCTTAGCCAGGCAATGAAATACGCGGGTATCAAGGCATCTGCAATCGTGGTCAGCAAGGGAGCGACAGCTCCTACTGTGGCTGGTATAGTGCGCCCCCGGATAGTGTTGTCCGAGGAAATCCTCGCAAATCTGAGTGTCGATGAACTCAGAGGCGTCCTGTTGCACGAAGATGCTCACAGGAGAAGGTTCGACCCGCTGCGAGCCGTTGCGAAGCGCGCGGCGATCGTTCTCTTCTTCTTCTATCCACCTCTCTGGCTGCTCCTGAGAGCGCTTGGAGAAACGAGCGAGATGACGTGTGATGAGGCCGTGCTGAACGGAGGAGTGAAACCGAGGACGTTTGCTTCCGCGCTCACGCACCTCCTGCAACTAGAACTCGAGCCTACTCGAACACCTGCGGCTATCCGTCTGAGCAGCTCATCGCTGATACGACGGAGATTCGAGCGGCTTGGCCAACCATGGAGGTTCAAACCAATGGCAAAACACAGAATCGCTCTTGCGGTGGCCGTCCTGGCTGTAGTCGCAACGTCGGTCTTCCCTCTCTCCTCGAGCGCCGTTCCGGACACGGAGAACAGCAGTCCTCCAGCCAGCAATGCCGGACCGAGTCCCGTTGCCGAAGACGCTGAGCCGACAACAATGCCTCCAACCGGCGGCGCCGACCCAAGTGCCCCCGCCGAGGACGCTGAGCCGACGACAATGCCGATCCTCGTGAAGCAGGTGACCCCGGAGTACCCGGAGATAGCACGCGCAAACAAGATCGATGGGCTCGTGATTCTCAGCATCGCCGTAGGCACGGACGGAACCGTCGGGGACATCCACATCGAACAGGATGTGCCCGATTGTCCGGAACTCGCCGAGGCTGCCATCGCAGCGGCCAGCCAGTGGCTGTTCCGGCCGGCCCTCAAGGACGGCGAGCCAGTAGAGGCGACCATCTCGGTCCCTCTGAGGTTCACGCTTAGTGGGAGCAAGGACTCCACGGGCGCCAGCAGCGGCGAGACCACCGGAAGCAGCAGCGGCCAAGCCACCGGCGGCAGCAGCGGCGAGACCGCCGGGAGTGGCGGCGAAGCCACCGGCGGCAGCAGCGGCGAGACCGCAGAGCAGGACTAGCGATTTGCATCAACAATGAAACGGAGAGGGCTGAGCCCCACGGGCCCCGCCCTCTCCGTTCCTGCTCTGTTCTCGTCTCAACCCCACGCCGCCAGGCAGAGGCTGATTCGACCTGCCTCGGGTGCCGGCTCAGTCAGTCTCGTGTGACCTCACGTAGAGGATCGAGTTGCCGTCCTTCCCTACCGGTGCGATAGCGCCCATCTCTCTCAGACAGTAGGCCATCTTCTGCGCGACCCATCGCGGGTGACCGATGGCCTCCGCAAGATCTGACGTTGGAAAGGGCTCCTTGAGATCAGCGGGAATCAGCTCCCGCATCGCGTCGGGGCTATCGAACAGCCGGCTCTCAACGACCTCCACGAGCCTGCGCTCCTCCGTCACCCATCCGCGCTTGCGCCAGCCCTTCTTCCCATCGAAGCGCCTGATCTCCTCCTCGCGAATCAGAAGAACCTCAAGAGAGAAGCGCGGGGAGGACAGAAGCTTTGGGAAGCTCACAAGCTCGACGAACACATGCTCGAGTCCGCCGTGCTTCGGTGACTTCCGACGCGTCTCTTTGCCCCGGCGCTTCTTGGGAAGCTTCACGATCCACTTGTCGATGGCAACCGGACACACGAGCCTGACATTGTGGCTCTCGGTGAGCTTCCTGAGTTTCCGTTTGAGGGGGGTGAATCCGCCGGTCTGGATCTCGATGAGGAGGTCACCGCGTACGATATCGATCTGATAGCCGTCGACGGGCACTTCGAAGACATCACCCGGCTCCGAGTACCACTCCTTGAGAGATGCGTGAAGCGGCTTCTCGTTGAGCGTACCTATCAAACGCTGTGTGAGAACCTCGGACATCAGTGCTACTCCGGAGCGAATTCTACCTCGATCGTCATGATGGCGTGTGGCCCCAGCTCAAGAGGGAGCTGGTATCGGCCGGACGGCTGCATCCTGTCACCACGCTCCTCGAGGAGATCCGTCTCCCAGGCGGAACCAATCGGGAGACCGAAGGTCAGCGTCTCCGCGACCTCTTCCCCCGTCTCGTTGAACAGGCGAACGATCAGTGTGTCCCTGAGTTCATGCCGCTTGACCGCGGTCACAACAGTACGCGGATCGGTGTTTTCGATCAGACTCACGCCTCCAGCAATGTGGCCGTCCTCTACGCCCTGTTTGGTCAGAACCGGCATACGCCATCGCTGCGACAGCGACCGCAACCCGAATGTGACGCGGTCTTCCGAGAAGGGAACGACCGCATACCGGAAGCGCTGCTCACCGATGCACTGGGCGTCCGGAGTGTGGAGCGTCGGGCCGGCATTCATGGAACAGCGAGTCTCGAAATCGTCACGAGAGAACCATCCGACTGCGCGAAGAAGCGTCAGAGAAAGGACCACACCCGTCTCACTGCGTTTTGCTGCGATCTCGGGGAGTCCTCGGTTGAGAACCGCGAGCCCCCTCCCACCATCCTCAATGAGCGAGAAGTCCTGCTGTGGCCAGGTCCCGGCCGGGGGCTGGACCCAGTCCACACTTCCCACCTGCGTGAGCGGTCGCACGTTCACATGGAAGTGTCCGTCGGAAACGATTTCTTCTGACTGAATGCCTGAGGGAAACTCGACCCTCAGCCGGTGGTCCTTCGCCCTGTTATCGAAGAGAAGCTCAACGTCAACCAGAGGGCTTCCGCGCGTCAGCTTGATGCGTGTTCTCACGCGGCACTTGACCGTACGAGAGCTGCGGCGTTTCCTGTCCGGCTCTATGGCTTCCGGCAACTCGAACTCGTGCTCCGCCTCCAACGTCGCGGCGAAATCCGTGGCTTCCAGAGCGCGCACGACGCCTGCCGCGCCGTTCGAGTAGACGGTCTGTGTCTCGGCGCAGGGAGCGTAGTCGTACTCGTCGCCGACATCCTCCGTATCTTCAAGCCGGTTGAGTCCCCTGTAAACCGTCTCCGTCCACTTGTCGAGAAGATCAAATGTCCCGTCCGCACGAATCGTGACACGGACATGCTCATTCTCGACAACACCTTCACCAATGTGTTCGTTTCCCGCAACACGTTCACAGCCGTGTCCGCTACCGGCGACACCCTCGCTGATCCTGACCGGATCGCCGGCGTCCACCCAGGCAGGAGCCGCCCCCTTATCGCTCAGGTAGTAGTTCGTGTGCCCGCACGCGGGAAGATCGCGCGCGAGGAACTGAACAACCAAGTAACGGTCACTCTCCTGTCTACGGTCTTCTCCGCGCACGATGCGATTGCCGAATGTGTCCAGGTAGACACGGAACTTGTCGCGCTGCGAGTCATAGGTGAGCTCGGAGCGGTAGTCGATTCCCCAGAAGCGCTCCACGTGCTTCACATCGATGATCCGGAAGGGAACGGATCGCCTGTCTTCGTTGTAGACCCGAAGGTCATCAGGATCGGCATCCGATGGCTGGAGAACCACCAGGCGCTCCACCACCTCGGTCCGCCTCTCGGGAAGCGGGTTAGCGACCACGATCACGATCTCGCCATCCCCGTCCGGACTGCGCGCGAACGAGGGAGCCAAGCGTGTCATCGAACGCCTGAGCAGCTGCTCGGCCATATCGATGACTCCAGCAAACCTGGGAACCATCTCACGGTGAACTTCATCAGTACTGCACCCGCAGATCGAATCGTGCGGATGGTTCTTGAGGAGCAGCTTCCAGGTGTAGTTGATCTGACCCTGTGGATACTCGCTCCCGGTCACGAAATGGAGATAGGCCTGCAAGGGTTCCAGAACCCCTGCGATAAGGCTCTGTGAGGAGTCGTTCATCTGCTTGAGGTAGGTGCGCGTGGACCACACACCCGTCAGGATGGGATGGAGCTTGCCGGATATCAGTTCTCCCGAGTAACGACGCGAGGCGAAGCCTGCCTCGCGCACGGCATCGACGTAGGCTGCGAAGTCGGTGTGCACGAACTCGGTCTCAGGGAATGCCTGTCTCAACGCACCCAGGACGGCACCGAATGCCTGCTGCGGTGGGAAGTGATCGCAGCCGTTGTTCAGAAGGCAGATGTCGCCGTTCGAGCGCTCGCTCATCTTCCCGAACAGCTCCCGTACCTGCTCGACGGCGCGGCCGACATCGACTTCCCGCTGCGTGTGCGCATGCCATAGCTCCTGGAATCCGAGCGCAGAGGCATTGCAGTACCCACCGCACTGGTTGATAGCGAGAACCTCGCTCCCATCGGGTGCCTGCCAGGTGTACTCGAGACCGAGCTCATCAATCTCGTCACCGCTCCCTCGCGTGAAGATGAACGAACTAATCCCACCTCCACGCAGGATCTGCGGCATCTGAGTGATGTGGCCGAACGAGTCCGGGATGTAGCCGACCTTCTGGACCGGACCGAATCGCGAACCGACAGCATGTCCTATGAGGAGGTTGCGCACGTGCGATTCCGCGCTCACAAGGAACTCATCGGGGAGCACGTACCAGGGGCCTACCACGAGGGCTCCGCTTGTCACAAACGCTCGGATCCGAGGCTCATCCTCGGGACAGACCTCGAGATAGTCCTCAAGAACCACGGTCTGCCCATCGAGGACGAAGCACTTGAAGTCAGAATCGTTCTCGAGGACGTCGAGAACCCGCCCGACAACGTGAACCAGATCCACGCGGAACTGGTGGTACGTGAGATACCACTCCCGGTCCCAATGCGTGTGGGAAACGATAAATGCCTTCTTCGGCGCGGATGGCACGCTGGCGCCTCCTTCGGCCGGGCGCGACGCACTCGCGGGCTCGGCGCTGCCTTGAGTTGGTCAGACGCGGCGGGATCAGTGCAGCCTTGGTCCAGCCGGATGCGACGGGACCGATACTGCCCTCGGCTGACTAGACGCGGCAGGCGCTGAGCAACTCTGCTACAGTCGTCGTCGCCAGACAGACCGATGTATCAGCTGCCCCATAGTACAGAAGCACGCGGCTCTCTGACAGAGCGAAACCGTCGTCATCGTAGTCGTCGACGATCATCCCCCCGGGAAAGACCACGTTCGGCACCTGACCCGTCAGCTCGTACGACTCTCTCGGCTCGAGGATGTTGTCCCGCCCCCGAGCGATCACGCGCGTCGGATCATCCAGATCGAGGAGAACGACGCCCGCCTGATAGATGAAGGCGCTCACCAGGTGCGTCGCAATCCCGTGGTATATGTGAAGCCAGCCCTCACGCGTCTTCACCGGCGGGGGGCCCGAACCGATCATCTCATCCCAGTAGTGCCGCCGCCCCTTCATGACTGGTCCGAGAGCACACCACGATTTGAGGTCTTCCGATTCCGACAGGAAGATCTCATCGCCGGTTGTGACACCGCCTTCAAGCTGTTTGACGTTCGGGGAAAAGAACTCCGTTTCGCACGTCGCCACCCGACTTCCTACCGCCGCCGGCGGGTCCCTCGTAGTCATCATCCAATCCAACCAACTCAAGCCGTTCGAAATCATCCGTTCTCGCGAGTCCGATTCGGCATCCCTTGTCGGTATCGGCCGCGAACATCACAAAGAAGGCGCCCTCGAGCCTCGTGACCCTGGGGTCATAGATGTGGTGGATGCGCCTACCCAAGTGCTCAAGGCCGTCCACCGGAATCACCCGGGGCCGCACATCGAACCGTACGCCGTCGCTGCTCTCGGCCAGCATCATGTGCGTCTCCCGTCCACGTGTCTGAACGCGGAGCAGGAGAAGGTATCGCCCGTCGTGCTTGACAGCACCGGGATTGAACACCGATGTCGCATCAATGATTGTGGGCGGAACATCCGGTATGTCTGCGCGGGTCAGAATGGGGTTCCCGGGGTGACGATTGAAGATCACGCCTTTTCTCCTATCTCTCGTTCTCATCTAGCACCGTACCATCGTCCATCGCGTCCCTCTTCATAACGCGCAGCCGCCTGAGCATTGCAGCGATGTCACGGAACCCCCCGATCGAGAACCAGATCATCACGAAGATCGAGATGGTCACCTGTATGTAGAAATAGACCTTCCAGAAGCTCGCCCAGCGCTCGTCCGCGACCTCGTGGTGCAGATTGTAGACTGTTCCAACAACAAAGATGGTGATCCAGATCGCTGTGTGTGCGTAGGTTGCAAGATAGATCACCTTGTCGCCGCGCGTGAACTCCTTCCCCATCCCCAACATCTTCCATCCCCTGGACGGCAGAGCATCCACGATCTCCATCTCACCCACGACAGCGTACTTCCCACGATGAAGGGCGCGGTCAAGATCGCGCGGCGGTGTCCGGCCCAGCAGAGACACGAGAACGTAGATGAGCGCCGAAGCGCCCATCGCAACGGCCCAGTACTGCTGGCCGTTGATGTTGTAGAGCCAATGGCCGAGCGTCCACCACATCTCGGCGATCCGCGACGTGAGTTCAGGCGCGCTCTCGAAGAGCTCCGCCGGGAGACGATGAATGAGAATCCCACCCACTGCGATCCCCGAACCCGTGATGAGCGCGCTCCACGCCGCCGGCGCCGTTCCTCGTTTCCAGTAGAGGCCTCCTATGATAACGGCGCCCGACCCTCCCGCGAAGATCGCCCCGGTGATCGCGAAGAAGAGGAAGATGTACTCGCTCTGCTGGAAGAGCAGACTGAAAAAGAAGATAAAGACGGCGACACCCAGAATGGAGAGTTTCAAGGCAAGTATGTGCTGGGAAGGGTTGAGCGGCTTCTTGCGAAGCGGTATCAGCACGTCCTGGATGAAGATGCTCCCCCAGGAATGGAGATACGTGTCGTGAGTGCTTATGAAGGCGGCGAGCATGACGGCTGCGAACGCACCCATGAGTCCGACTGGCAGAAGCATCGTCAGCACGATGGGACCTCTGAGCTGACTCTGTACCGCCTCGGTTCCGGCTCCGGCGACGATTCCCTCGACGCTCGTCGCGATCGCTGAGAAGTCCGGGTGGTGCATCACCGTGTAGATGATGATGGGCACGAACAGGATGAAGAGGCCCTGCGGAAAGCCCTTCCAGTTGCCGAGCACGCCGGCCATCTTGGCCTCGTGCGCGCTCTTCGCCGAGCTGTTGTATCCTTGGGTCCCCTGCCAGGACAGGGCTCCGTAGACGACACCGACGATGCCTATCAGGAAGTACCAGAGATTGAAGTCCTCGATGTGGCTCGTCTTGAACGGATTGATGAGAGACGCCTGTTCCGGCGCCATCGACAGGGCTTCTACCACCTGGGTCCAGTCGACCTGCGAGTAGAGGTAGAGCACGATGATGATGAAGATCACATTGACGAAGATGCCCTGCGCGAAATCGGTGATGATGACCGCCACCTGTCCGCCCGAGAAGACAAAGAAGAGGGCGATTCCCAGAAGGACCAGCATCACGACCGGGTAGATCGGCACGGTCAGCCCGAGAATCGCAAGCTCGGGCGGGAGTCCGCAGAAGTAGATGAAGAACCTGGCGCCGACCGCCGGGAAGATCCCGAAATTGATAAGACCGGAGAGGAACGCGATGAGGCCGGCGAAGATGCGGAATTTCCTGCTGTACCGAGCCTCGAAGAACTGCGCCAGCGTCAGTGCCCGCGTCTGGCGGAATCGATAGACCACCCATCCGGAGACAGTGATGATCAGGATGACGACGCTCAGCGTGAACCCCCACCACGTCATCGAGAATCCGGCGACGTAGTTCATCTCCAGGAGTCCCACGATCGTGATGGCGCCGAGACCGGCGATTCCAGCCGCGATGCTGATCGCGTACCTACCGGCCGTGCGCCCTGCGGAGAGGAAATCGGCCACGCTCTTCATGTGCGTCCGGCTCAGAAGAACGCCGAACACCATCACGCCGAGGACAGCGAGCACTATCCCCCAATCGATGGGCGCCATGTTCATTTCGAGATCCTGAGGTGGCCGTCCTGGGTGAGCGACACGGTTGTCCCGGTGGAGACAGTAACAGAGGCCTCAAACATGCGGGGCGTCAGGGCAATGATCGGCGGCCAGGTCACACCCTCCACGGGAGCCTCCGCGAGATCAAGTTCGCCGACATCGTCAGAGAAGCGTCCGTGCCTTCGGAAGTACGTCCTTTCCGCGTAGTAGAGCTTCATCAAGGCGAGCTTGGCTTCGTCCTCGGGGTGGCGGAAGTACCTGTCCCATCCCTCACCCGGCTTCAAATCCGAGAACTGCACGAACCCCCACATCTCCGGATAGTGCATCGCTATCAAGCCCTGAGGAGACCAGACCCAGTTGTCCTCGGGCAGCGGCTTTCCGGTCTCGGGATCCGTGAGCTTCACATACTTGCCGCCCAAGACCTCGGTGCGCCACTCGACGCGCGAGAAGTTGAATCGCCATTGCTCGCCGGGTTGCGGTACCGTGGCCTTGCGAGCGCACTCCTCGAGGACGTCCCACGGAATGGCCATCTCCACCGACCACCCGACATCCACATCACCGGGCTCGTTCAACGTGCCATCCACGTGCACTCCGGTCAGAAGCCCCTTGATGTCCCACGAATTGACGGCGGTGCCGTCATCCCGGTAGGGCTTCGTCAGAAGGAGATCCCACTCAGTGCCGAGCGCATTGATCTCAAGCTCATAGTACTCGTGCGTGTCTCCATCGGGGTCGATGAACACCTCGAAATCGTTGTCGTGGAAGATGACCGAATCGCGCTCGCGGAGCGTCGCCCATACGTCGGGCTCTTCCATCTTCGCTCCAATATAGAGGTAGTCATCGTCCCAGAGCATGGCCACCCTGGTAGCGAAGCGTGGAGACGGCTTCGCTTCCCCCTCTATGTCCACGAACTCATCCGTCCAGGTCGTGGCCTGCCAGTTCTCCTCATCCAACCGCCCGTCGATGACACGGGGGGATGCGGCCATATAGCAAATGTAGGTCTCGGGAAGACGGTCCAGATCAGGCGCGGGAAACGTGTAGTCGGTTTCTGATGCAACTCCGAGATGCGGGCAGAGGGATACGAGCGTCACGACTAGTACGGGAATCGGCAGTCTGCGAGTCATGCTAGGCTCCGTGGTCTCTGCGCGGCAATGCCACCGCATCAGTAGTAGAAGTTGATCTGGGCCAGCACGCTCGCCGGTAACCAGCCGTACTCGCTCTTGAGCGTCATGCCGTCCGACAAGGCTCCGTACGGGAAATAGGCCGACGCAAGAAGACTCACGTTGTCGGAAAAGACCCATGTGCTCGAAGGATTGATGACGCCGGAGCCGTCCAGACCGGCTATCCACGAGCAGCTCGCTGACAGCGTGCCTCCGAGACCGTACGTGGCCTGAAGAGCCACGGCGTGCTTGCCGAGAATCTGCACATCCCCGCGCATATAGCGCTCGAAGACACCCGGATCCAGCAGGTGAGTGACCAGATCCTCGATCCTGTCCACGCCGAATCCGGAGTAGTGGTATTCGCCCATCAGGTAGAGTCCGTCACCCACATCCAGGCTGTACGATCCTCCGACGACCGCTTTGACGACGCGATCTTCAGAGCCCAGATCACCACCTCCGTGGTACGCATCGGGAGTCTGGAAGACGGCGAACTCACCATGGACCTCGGTATCGAACACGGGAAGCGATGCGGTCACGGCGTAGAGATAGTCCTCGTAGCGCTTGCCGAAGATGATCTCACCGTCGACGCTGCCGGCGTACGCGGTTACGCGGCCAACGAACGACGAGGCATCGAGGGACTCGCCGAGGGCTGCCACCACATCTACGGAGATGAGATCAGTGAGCGGGACGGTTGCGCGAACGGCGTCGATTCCGCGCCTCCACTCGCGGTCGCTCTCGAGCGGAGAGAACGGCGCGAAGATATCAACGGCCCCGAAGAGAACGCCTCTCCCCCAGCCGACGGCCTGCCGTCCGATCGTGACTTGAGCTTCGCCGAGAGACACTGCTGCATACGCCCGGTCAAGCTCATGCCTGTAGGAGAACGAGTCGCCGATCTCCACGATCGATTCATCGATCTGCCGGATCCTGTACGGAGCATCTCCGCTCTCCGCGAACACCCACATCCCACCTGCAGCCCCGGCGTCCTCGGAGACCAATCGTGCCCTCTGCTCATATGCCACGCCGACGCCCAACCACTTGGCCGGCCGCGCCCTGAGCGTCGCCCTCAGTCGCCAGAGCGATGTCGAACTCCATCGCTCCGGATAGAGCATAGGATTCTCTGGTGCGTGGGACAGAAGAGTGGTCCATTTGATGGACGTGTCGAGATCGCAGTAGCGCTCGCCCGTTTCACTCGACCAGAGCTCGAACGCTCCCGCGGTAGATAGCGGAGCCAGCATGACCGTGGCGACAGCGAGTCCCAGGAGAGCTCTTCTGAGAATCAATTGGCACCCCCGGCTGCTTCCCCTGCGTTCTTCACTTCGTCACTCACGACTCTGCCGTCCAGGAGAGTTACGACACGGGTCGCGTGCGCCATCACGAGTGGATCGTGGGTCGAGAAGACAAACGTCATACCGTGCTCGTCCCTGAGCTCCCTCATCATAATGAGTAGCGCTTCCGAGTTCTCGCTGTCCAGGTTCGCCGTCGGTTCGTCTGCCAGAACCAGCCGCGGTCGCGAGACGATAGCGCGGGCGACGGCAACGCGTTGCTGCTGTCCACCTGACATCTCGTTGGGACGTCGATTCGCTAGCTCCCCGAGCGAGAGATCCTCCAGTGTTGACATCGCCCGCTCGTGCCTTCCACCATCCACGCCCTGAAGTTCAAGAACGAACTTCACGTTCTCGAGAGCCGTGAGTACGGGAATCAGATTGTATGCCTGAAAGACAAACCCGAGCGACGTGAGACGGAGTCCGGCGCGTCGTTTCCGGCTCATGGCCGTCAGGTCGTGACCGAATAAGTGCACGTCCCCACTCGTGGGGATGTCCAACGCGCCGATGAGATTGAGGAGCGTCGTCTTGCCGCTTCCGCTCGGGCCGACGATGGCGAGGAAGTCGCCCTCGTGGATGGCCAGATCGAGCCCCCTCAGAGCATTGACGGTGATCTTCCCATTGTCAAAGTCCTTCGTGACGCCTCTCACATCCACGAGGTTTGTATTCATCGCTACGCCTCCCTGAGACTCAGTGCGGAAGTCGGATTCGTGCGAAGGGCGTACCATGCGGGATAGAGTCCCGCCACAAGCGTCGAGAAGAGCGCGACCGCGAATGCCAGCGGAATCAACCACATGCCCATGTCGGCATACACGATGGGGTCGAAGAGCACACCCTCCGCGACGAAGTCCCCCCCCATCATGTCGGCGAAGTTGTATCCCTTTGTGGCAGCCGGATAGATGAAGGGGAGACCTATGACCAGTCCGGCGGCGCCCCCAAGCACACCCATCGCCACTGCCTCGATCAGGATTAGGCGAACGATCTGACCTCCCTTCATACCGAGCGCAATAAGAACGGCGAATTCACGTTTTCGCTCGAGTATGGCGGTGAGCTGAGCGCTGGCGACACCAAGCACAGCCACGACGATGACGACACCGACAAGGATATTCATGAAGACCGTATCGCTCCCCATGTCTCCGCCCTGCGAAGGAACGACGACCTTCCAGGATATGGCGGGGTCGGGCCCCTCCAGAAGCTCCCCCAGCCGGATCGTCAGCGCATCAATGTACGATGGATCATTGAAGACGATCGTGATCTCCCCGGCCCCCGGGTATTCGGTCAGCCGCTCCATCTCTGCAAGTGTCACGTGGCAGATGGTGGAGTCGATAGTGCGACTTCCGGTACTGATGATGCCGATGATGCGAAGCATGGCGTACTTCATCTCACCGCCCGCACCGGCAATCGTAATGAAGAGATCGTCGTCCAGCTCCACTTCGAGGCGCTCGGCGATGGCCGTTCCTATGACGACGGCTCCCTCATCCTCGCGCTCGAGATAGCGCCCCTCGCTCAGCACTCTGATGAGACGGCTGATGTTCTTCTCACTGCTCGGATCGACACCCAGCATCTCCACACCCGCCACACGTGTCCCGAAGGCCAGAAGCGCCGTGGTCCTCGAATGCGGCGCGGTGAACTTGACTCCGGCCATGCCGTTGGCGATATCGAGATCCCGTTCCCAGTCCTCCAGGCGAAGGTCGCTGTCACGGGTCTTGTCCCATGTCGCCGGGGCGATCCTCGCGTGCCCGAAACCGCTCTCCGAGATCCCTCTTATCCTCATCTCGTTCCCGCCTCGCGTGAACGCGGTCATGTACAGGACTATGCTGCAACCGACACCGACGCCGATGATGGACATGAGTGTCCGGCGCGGGTTTCTGCCGAGCGTGCGGAGCGCAAACTTCGCGAGGAGCGGATTTCTCATGATCTCATCGCCTCCACGGGCCGCAGGCGGACTATGCGCATGATGGGCCAGACGACGGCCACGAGTGAGGTAGCCAGTATCGCGGAGACGGCGATCACGATGTCCTTGGCGTAGATCCTGGGATAGATGAGAAGTGAGAACTGCATCCCCTGGAAGGCGACCTCGTACTCATCACTGCCCCCGAGAGCGGCGTAGTTGAGCCCGGACTCGGATGTCGCAGCGACGAATACGACCCCAAGAGCTGTGCCGATCGCGACCCCGAGCAGTCCGAGGATGGCCGCCTCGATGGCGATCATCACGGAGAGCCGGCCGGGGCTGCATCCCAGTGAGAGCAGCATGCCGAACTCGTGTGTTCGCTCGAATGTCGACATGAGCATCGTGTTCGCAACGCTCGCCGCGGCCGCTATGAAGACGACGATCAGAACGATGTAGGCGAACCAGTCCACCATGGTCGCCATGGTGACTACGAACGGCGCCAGCTCATTCCACGAGAGGACCTCCAGACCGGCAAGCGACGGCAGCTGCGAGAGGCGAACGACTGTCTCGTCGATCAGCTCTC